>CADEFY010000044.1 GCA_902826705.1 uncultured bacterium | reverse complement strand
TGGTGACGATGCGATCGATCACGATGTCGATCGAGTGCTTCTTCTTCTTGTCGAGCGCGGGTGCTTCCTCGATCGGCATCGTTTTACCGTCGATGCGCACGCGCGAGAAGCCGCGCTCGCGCAGCGTGTCGAGCACGTCCTTGAACTCGCCCTTGCGGTGCTCGACGACCGGCGCGTAGAGGATGATCTTGCTGCGCTCGGGCAGCGTGCAGAGCTCGTTCACGACGTCGGCGGCCGACGATCCGGCGACGGCGCCGCCGCACTGGTGACAGCGCTGCTCGCCCACGCGCGCGAACAGCACGCGGAGGTAGTCGTAGATCTCGGTGACGGTGCCGACCGTGGAGCGCGGGTTGGAGGACGCCGACTTCTGCTCGATCGCGATCGTCGGCGAGAGCCCGCGGATGTGATCGTACTTGGGCTTGTCCATCTGCCCGAGGAACTGGCGCGCGTACGACGAGAGCGACTCGACGTAGCGCCGCTGCCCCTCGGCGTAGAGCGTGTCGAACGCGAGCGAGGACTTGCCACTGCCCGAGACACCGGTCACCACCGTGAGTCGGCCGCGGGGGAACTCGACATCGAAGCCGCGCAGATTGTGCTGGCGGGCGCCGCGGACGCGGATGGCGGACAACGGGTCGGAGGTCACGGGCGCTCTGGGATGCGGGAGGGCGGCAGCGGGATGCGAGGTCGCTGCATCGTACCGCGCGAGCAGAGCGCGGGCGATCCGGGCTTCCGTGCGCGGATCGCCGCGCGGACCAGGGTTCGCGGCTCGGTCCATGAGCGCGAGTCCCCCCGGTCGAGACGCGGGATGGGGACCCGTGCACAAGGACGAAGGGCGAGCCGGCGTGAGCCGACCCGCCCTTCAGGACGTGCCAGGTCCAGAGAACCGGTTACTTCTTCTTCTTCGCGGCCTTCTTCTTGGTGGCCTTCTTCTTCGCGGCCTTCTTCTTGGCAGCCATGGTAGAGATCACCTCCTCCAAGCTGGACGTGTTGCCTCAGCGAAGATCCAATCCTTCGGCGCGGAGTTCGCGCCTCGCTTCCCATCTATGCACTCTTCGTGCCACGCACGAGCGCGGCGCGCCCGACGACGCGCTAAACTCTTGTGGGACATAGCGAAGAGTCCGATGCGAGGGGGTCGCATCGGACTCCGAGAGGGCCGGGAACGGGTCCGGAAGCCGCAGCTAAGTGTCCATATTCTGGGATGTTACGCGTTCGGAGCGGCTCAACGCGAAGGGGCGCAATGAGTTGACATCGTCTGTCAGCTTCTTGGACAGTGTCAAGAGACTGGACGACCCTCGGACTCCTCGATGCGCATGCGCCGCACCTTCTCGATCAGCCCCTGCCGCGAGATGCCGAGGATGCGCGCGGCGCGCGACTTGTTCCCCGCCGTCAGGCGCAACACCTCGCTGATGTGCTCCGCCTCGATCTGCGCGAGCGTAGGCAGCGCGAGCACATCGCGCACCGCCGCCGCCGCCGCGGGTGCCGGCGCATGACGCATGCCGCGGAACTCGGGCGGCAGGAGTTCGGGCTCGAGTCGCTCGCCCTCCTCCAGCAGGACCACGCGCTCGATCAGATTGCGCAGCTCGCGCACGTTGCCCGGCCACGGGTATTCGCAGAGCAACCGCCCGGCCTCGGGCGAGATCTCCGTGAAGTCCTTCTGGAACTTGCGGGCGAACTCGCGCATGTAGTGGCCGGCGATCAGGAGCACGTCGTCGCCGCGCTCACGCAGCGGCGGCAGGACGATGCTGACCACCTTGAGCCGGAAGTAGAGATCGCTGCGGAAGCGCAGGGACTGCACCTCCTCCTCGACGCTCTTGTTGGTGGCGGCCACGATGCGGATGTCGACGCTGATATCGTGCGCGCCGCCCACCCGCTTGAAATTGCGGTGGTCGATGAACCGCAGCAGTTTGGCCTGGGTCGGCAGCGACATGTCCGCCACCTCGTCCAGGAACAGCGTGCCGCTGTCGCAGAGCTCCACCAGCCCCTTCTTGGTGTCGGTGGCGTCGGTGAAGGCTCCCTTCTCGTGGCCGAAGAGCTCGTTCTCGAGCAGGCTCTCCTGGAACGAGGAGCAGTTGACCTCCATGAGTGGTGCCTGGGCGCGATCGCTGCCGTAGTGGATCGCGCGGGCGACCAGTTCCTTGCCAGTGCCCGACTCACCCGTGATCAGCACGGACGTGGCCTTGCTCTTGACCACCTTGTCGATCAGCCGCCGCACCTCCTGGATCGCCGGGGAGCGCCCGATGATCTCCTCGCCCGTGTCGTGCTGCCAGGCGCGGCGGCGGTAGAGGTCGAGTTCGTTGGCCTGCTTGAAGTGCCGCTGCGCCGACTCCACGGCCAGCACGATGTCCTCGAGCTCGTAGGGCTTGCGCACGAAGTCGCATGCGCCATGCTTCATGGCGTCGACCGCAGTCTGCACGTCGCCATAGGCGGTGATGATGATGACCTGCAGGGTCGGGTCGAGCGCGCGTGCCTGCTGCAGCACCGAGAGCCCGTCGGTGTCGGGAAGGCGCATGTCGAGGATGACCACCTGAGGGCGCACCTCACGCACCTGTTCCAGCCCCTCGCGACCGGTGCTCGCCACCTCGACGGCATAGCCGCGCGCGCGCAGCACCTTTCCGAGTGACTTGCGGATCAGCAGCTCGTCGTCGACGACGAGCACGGTGGTCTTCATGGACTCACTCCTCCGGCCGCCCCGGCGGCTCGGCCGGGACGGGCAGGGAGACGCGCAGCGTGGCGCCGCCGCCCGGGTTGTTCTTGGCGGTGATCACGCCGCCCGAGTCGCGCACGATCTGCGAGGAGATGGGCAGTCCGAGCCCCGTGCCCATGGAGCGCGTGGTGAAGAAGGGATCGAAGATCTTCTCCATGAGATCGCGCGGGATGCCGAGGCCGTTGTCCCGGATCGACACGTCGACCAGCGACCGGCGGGTGCGGTAACGCCGCACCCCCGTCGTGATCGTGAGCGCGCCGCCCTCGGGCATGGCCTGGACGGCATTGAGGCAGAGGTTGAGGAACACCTGCTGCATGAGGTCGGGATCGGCGTACACGAGCGGCAGCTCCTCGGCGTACTCGCGGGCGACCGTGACCTGGGCGTCATCGCACTGCGGCGCGAGCAGGTCGAGCGTGCGTTCGAGCACGGGGTGCAGGTCGCAGGGCTGCGGCCGCGCCTGGGGCGGGCGCGCGAACAGGAGCAGGCCCGTGATGATCTGCTCGATGCGATCGAGTTCCTGCAGCACATCATCCAGATCCTCGCGGCGCGGGTCGCGCGGCTTGAAGCGGGACGCCACGAACTGGACGGTCGTGCGGATCCCGGTGAGCGGATTTCGGATCTCATGCGCGACGTAGGCCGAGAGCTCGCCCAGCGAGACGAGCCGGTCGATCTTCTTCTGGAACTCGCCGTCCTCGGTCTCGGAGATCGCATCCGCCAGCACGACCGAGCCCACGACCTCGCCCTCGTCGTCGCGGATCGGCAGCGACTCGGCGCGCAGCGTGAGGTCCCGCCCCTCGGTCTCGATCCGGAACTCGCGCGTCTCGCGGATCGCGCCGCGCAGCCATCGCGCCTCGGCGCCGGGGAAGACGCGGTTGCCGGGCTGGCCGTGCAGCGCCCCCGGCTCCACGCTCATCAGTTCCTCGATGCGGCGGTTGGCGTAGACCACGCGGCGCTCGCGGTCGAACGCGATGACCCCCTCCTCGAGCGCGTCCAACACGAGCGCCGGGCCGGGAGCGGGGCGTTCGGGGGTCTCGGGTTCGGAGGGGCGTTGGACGACGTCGGTGCGCACGGAGCGTTCCCTCGCGGATGGCGCGGCTGCGGGGTCCCGCCGCCGGCGGAGGCCCCAGGACGCGAGGATTAGCACACAGCCGCAACGAGTTCCATGCACTCCTCGGGCCGCTCCGCGCGCCCCTCGCGGCGCGCGCGCGCGCGGGGCTGCGCTGGCCGCTCGCGCGCGGCGCTGCTAGACTCCCCCGCTCGCTCCGCAGCCCCTGATCTCCGTCTCCGGACTTGTTCCGACCCGGGAGTCGTGATGCTCGACAATCTCCGCGGCGGCGGCCGTCGCAAGGCCGTCATCTGGTGGATCCTCATCATCGTCACCGCCTTCACGTTCGTGATCGGCTTCAACTTCATCGGTGGTGTCGGCGTCGACCCCCTGACCGGCAATCGCTCCGGCGTGGCCGGCACGGTGGACGGTCAGAAGATCGCACTCGCCGACTACCAGCGGGCGATCGCCGAGGCGCGCATGCGATATCGCATGCAGTTCGGCACCGAGCCGATCGACCGCGACCTCAAGGCCGTCGAGCAGCAGGCCTGGCGCAATCTGGTCACCCAGCGGCTCTTCGTGCGCGAGGCCGAGAAGTCCGGCATCCGCGTCACGGACAACGAGGTCCTCGATGGCGTGCGTCGCATCCCGCCTCCCGAGGTGCAGGCCGCACCGGAGTTCATGAAGGACGGCCAGTTCGACATGCAGCGCTACCAGCAGCTGCTGGCGGACCCCAACATGAACTGGGCTCCCTACGAAGCGCGCATGCGCGCGGAGATCCTGCCGATCAACAAACTGCAGGAGCGGCTGCTGTCGTCGATCAAGCTCTCCGAGCCGGAACTGCGCCGTGCGTTCCACGATCGCTATGACCGATACACGGCGAGCCTGCTGCAGGTGCCGCCGGCGGACACCGGTTCCAATCGCGGCGGTGAGGCCGAGCTGCAGCGCATCTACGAGAAGTACAAGGACCGGCTCGTCTCTGGCGCGCGCACGCAGGCCGAGGTGCTCACGATCGCGCGCACCTACAGCGAGGACGACGTCAACTCCGCCCTGGCCCTCGCGACGTCGTACCACGATCGCTGGAAGGCCGGCGAACCGTTCGATCAGCTGGCTCGCGACCACTCCGAGGGACCCAATGCCGACAAGGGTGGCGTCGTGGACCGCTGGTTCAACCCGATGGAGTTGGGCGCGCAGCTCGGTCAGATGGTCGCCGCGCGGCCGCCTGGCGATGTGATCCCGCCCTATCGCGAGGGTGGCTCCGTCTACCTCGTGCGGATCCTCGATCCCGCTCGCGACTCGCTGGCGATGAACCCGCCGTATCCGGGTGCGGTCAAGGTGGCGCAGCTCATGGTGCGCATCCGCACGCCCGACGAGGCGGTGCGCGCGCAGTACCAGGCTGCCAAGGCGATCCGCGACCGAGCGGCCTCGCTCGGTGAGGGCGGACTCTCCAAGGCCGCGACCGAGAAGGGGCTGGCCACGGTCAACACGGGCTTCTTCACCGACCAGAACCCGCCGCAGATGCTGTTCCAGTCGCCCGACGCCGCGGAGTGGGCCACGTCACATCCCAAGGGCACGGTCAGTCCGGTGTTCGTGGGCGGCGACGAGTTCCACATCGTGCAGGTGCTGCAGCAGTACTCCCCCGGCCAGGCGCCGGCGCGCAAGGACGTGTCGGAGCAGATCCAGCAGATCGCCGATGTCGACACGCGCGTGGAGTTGTCCAAGCCGCGCGTGGACCGGCTCGCTGAGGCGCTCAAGGGCGGACTCTCGCTCGAAGCGGCCGCTCAGGCCGAGGCGCTCTCGGTGGTGCCGGTCACGATGACGCGGCAGCAGCCCGACCCGCGCATCGCGTCGGCACCTGAGGTGCAGGGTGCGGTGTTCGCGGCCAAGCCCGGGCAGGTCCTCGGTCCGATCCGCACGCCGAGCGGCTGGTTCTTCGCGCGCGTCGATGCGGTGGTGCCCGCCTCGGACTCGCTGCTGTCGGACACGGTGAAGGGCCAGATCACGACCGACCTGCTTCGCCGCCGGCAGGAGTCGTTCTTCCAGGGCTTCTTCACGCGCCTGCGAGCAGACGCCGCGATCGAGGACCAGCGCAACTAGCGGGCTGAGATCCAAGGCGTTCCAGACGCACGACGGCCCGGCTCCCTGTCCTGAAGGGGCCGGGCCGTCGCCGTCTCGGCGCCGCGCGCGTGCTGCGGCTCAGGACGCGGGCTTGTTCGGATCCGGCGGCTTGGGTGCGTCGTCGCGCGTGACCTCGTCGGTCACCTCACGCTGCGCCCGCCGGAACTCGCGCATCGCCTGCCCGAGTCCGCGCGCCATCTTGGGGATCTGCGTCGGCCCGAACAGCAGGAGCACAATCGCCAGCACGATGAAGATCTCGTTGCCACCCATACCGAACACGTCCGCCTCCTGATGCGCCGCAGCCTAGGGGTCGAGCTGCAGCCGACTGCGATCGCTGCCGATCACGACCGTCACGTCCGCCGACTCGTCACCCCACTGCTGTCGGATGACCGGCGGCGAGCCGAGATAATGCGCCACTTCGCGCGCGAGGGAAAGCTCGGCCCGGCGTGCGACGACGAGCGTTGCGAAGTAGTCCTGCCGGTCGGCGTTGCGCACCTCGGTCACGAGGAACCCGCCATCGCGCAGCCAGCTCGCCACACGCACGCCGACACCGGACTCCCCCGACCCGTTGAGCACCTGCACGCGCACCACGTGCCGAGCCGCCTTGCGCTCCGGGATGCCGCGCGGACCGAACCGGGCCCACAGCCAGGAGCCCGCCAGCACGACCACGAGCGCCGCGAGCGCGGCCATGCCGATCGTGGCCGGGCTCCAGGAGCTGCGCTTACGCGCCACGCCGCGGCCTCGCGGCGCGCCGCGCAGTGGGGCGCCGCTCGAGCTCGGCGATCGCGCGGCGGAGCCGCGTCCATGTCGACGTGAGCGACTCGGGCAGCACGCGGGCCTCAGCGACCGAGGTCATGAAGTTGGTGTCGCCGTTCCACCGCGGCACCAGATGCAGGTGCAGATGTCCCGGGAACCCCGCGCCCGCCACCCGCCCCACATTGAGACCGTAGTTCACGCCGTGCGGTGCGACCGCGCGTTCGAGCGCACGTTCGGCGAGTGCGGTGAGTTCCGTGACCTCGAGCCGCTCCTCGACCGAGAGGTCGCGGAATTGCGCCGCATGGCGACGCACCGCCACCATGAGGTGCGCGCTCGTGTAGGGAAAGCGGTTCAGCATGAGCAGCGCGTGCGGCGAGCGGACGAGCACGAGGTCGCGGCGGTCGGCGTTCGCACCGCCGACACGGCAGAAGAGGCAACCCTCGCTCGCCTCGGCGTTGGCGATCCAGGCCATGCGCCACGGCGCCCAGAGGCGCTCGAGCCCGCGGCCGGGGCCCGCGGCGGCACGGCGCCGCTCGGCTCGGACGGGTCGCGCCGGGCTCACGCGTGGCCCCCGCGGCGCTCGAGGTCGCGCCAGGCCGCCTCGGCCTCGGCGAGCTGGTCGGGCGTGTTGATGCCCAACAGCTCGCGCGGATCGTCGGCGCATCGCACGGCCGCGCGTGCGCCGCGCTGCTGCAGCAGCGCCACGGTGTCCGTGAGGTAGTACTCGCCCTGCGAGTTGTCCGACGTGAGCTGGCCCAGCACGGTGACCAATGCCGGGTACGAGAACGCGTAGATGCCGGAGTTGACCTCGTCGATCGCCTTCTGGGTCGCATCGGCGTCCTTCTCCTCGACGATGCGCTCGATCCCCACGCCATCGGCCGCTCGCACGATGCGGCCATAGCCCTTGGGATCCGGAAGGCGCATGCTGAGCACGGTCACGGCCGCGCCCGAGGAGGCGTGCGTCTCGAGTAGCTGGTGCAGTGTCGTGGCGGTGAGCAGCGGGGTGTCGCCGCAGACCACGAGCAGCGTGCCCGTGAACTCGCCGAGTGCGGGCTCGGCCATCATGCAGGCGTGCCCGGTGCCGCGCTGCTCCGCCTGCACGGCCCATTCCAGGTCGTCGCGATGCGCGAACGCGGCGCGCACCTTGTCGCGCTGATGCCCCACCACGACCACGCGGCGGCCCACGCCGAGCAGGTCGAGGGACTCGATCACGTGCGCGAGCAGCGAGCGTCCCGCCATCTCGTGCAGCACCTTGGCCAGGTCGGACTGCATGCGCTTGCCCATGCCGGCGGCGAGCACGAGGGCGGCGACATCCGGGTGACGGAAACGGCTCATCGCGGACTCCATTCGAGGTTGTCGATCAGTCGGGCGCGGCCGATGCGCGCCGCCACCGCGAGCAGGATCCTGCCCTGCACGGCGCGCACCGGGGCCAGCGTGCGGGCATCCACGAGTGCCACGTAGTCCTCGCGCATCAGCGGATAGCAGGCGATCTCTGCGCGCACGGCGCGCACGATGCGCGCGGCCGAACGTTCCCCGCGCACGAGCAGCGCACGGCCGGCCGCGAGCCCCTGCGACAGTGCCACGGCCTGCTGGCGCTGCCGCGGCGTGAGGTAGGCATTGCGGCTCGAGAGCGCCAGGCCATCGGGCTCACGCACGGTGGCGCCACGCCGCACCTGAACGGGCAGCAGCAGGTCGGTGCACATGCGCTCCAGGATCAGCGCCTGCTGCGCATCCTTCTGGCCGAGCCAGAGCACGTCGGGCTGCACCGCGGCCAGCAGGCGCATGACGACCGTGGCGACCCCGGTGTAGTGGCCGGGCCGCGAAGCGCCCTCGAGGACATCGGAGAGTCCCTCCACCTGCACTCGCGTCCGATCCCCGGGCGGGTAGATCGTGGACACGGTGGGCTGCCACAGCAGGTCGACGCCGGCGTCCTCGAGCAGTCGGCGGTCACGCGCAGCGGGTCGCGGGTAGCGCGAGAAGTCCTCATGGGGCCCGAACTGCAGCGGGTTGACGAAGATGCTCACGACCACGCGGCGAGCACTGCGGCGTGCCTGCTGCATGAGCGACACGTGACCCGCGTGCAGCGCGCCCATGGTGGGCACGAACGCCACGCGTTCACCGCGCCGGCGCCAGCGGGCCACGAACCGCCGCAGGTCCGCCACATCGCGGACGCGCGCGAGCCGCGCGGGCACTAGTAGCTCTCGCCTTCCGACGGGAACCGGCGTGCGCGCACGTCGTCGATGTAGCGGGCGACCGCATCGCGCATCGCCTCGCCCAGTTCGGCATAGCGCCGCACGAACCGCGGTTGGTGGCCATGGTAGAGCCCGAGCAGGTCGTGCAGGACCAACACCTGGCCGTCGCACTGCACTCCCGCGCCGATGCCGATCGTGGGGATCGTCAGCTCGCGGGAGACCTGCGCGCCCAGCTTGGCCGGGATGCCCTCGAGCACGATGGCGAAGCAGCCCGCAGCCTCGAGGGCTCGGGCGTCGTCGATGAGCTGCTCCTGCCCCGCCTCGCCGCGCGCCTGCACCTTGTACCCGCCGAACGCGAGCACGGACTGCGGCGTGAGCCCCAGATGCCCCATGACGGGGATGCCAGCCGCGACGATGCGTCGCACCGCGCCGGCCACGCGCTTGCCGCCCTCGAGCTTGATCGCGTCTGCGCCGCCTTCCTGCACCAGTCGGCCGGCGTTCTCGACCGCCTGGTCGTCGGACACCTGGTAGGACATGAACGGCATGTCGCCGATCACCAGCGCGCGCGGCCGCGCCCGCACCACGGCGCGCGTGTGATGCAGCATGTCCGCCATGGTCACCGGCAGCGTGCTCTCGTAGCCGAGGACCACCGTGCCCACGCTGTCCCCCACGAGGATCGCGTCGATGCCCGCCGCGTCGGCCAGCCGCGCCGAAGGGTGATCGTAGGCCGTGACCACGGTGATCACCTCCCCGCGGCGCTTCTGGTCCACGAACGACGGCGCCGTCCGCCGCGGCCGCGACTCCCCGCTCACCACCTGCTTCTCGCTCATGACGGGCGACCCTTCTCGATGGGGGTGTAGTACACCGTACCCTGCCGGTGCGACAGGATGCGCTTCTCGAGATCGGCGAAGTCCTCGCTCTGGTGCACGAAGTCGATGTGGTCGGTGTTCACCACCAGGAGCGGCGTGTCGGTGTAGTGGAAGAAGTGATGATTGTAGGCCTCGTTGAGCCGGTGGATGTAGCCGCGGTCCATGTCCTTCTCGAACGCTCGATTGCGCTTTGCGATCCGCGCCATGAGCGTGTCCGTGTGCGCTTGCAGGTAGACCACGATGTCGGGCCGGACGACGTCGAGCTCGAGCCAGGCCACGAGTCGCTCGTACAACGACAGCTCGCGGTCGACCAGATTCAGACTCGCGAAGATGCGGTCCTTCTGGAACAGGTAGTCCGAGACCATGCGCTCGCTGAACAGATCGGTCTGCCGCAGGCCCCGCTGCTGCTGGTAGCGGCTGAACAGGAAGTGCATCTGTGTCTGGAACGCGTAGCGCACGCGGTCCCGATAGAAGTCCTTGAGGAAGGGGTTCTCCTCCACTTCCTCGAGCACCAGCTGCGCTGCCAGCCGCTCGCTCAGCATGCGCGAGAGGCTGGTCTTGCCGGCGCCGATCACGCCTTCGACCACGATGTAGCGATTCTCGCTCATCGCCCGCGACCGCCGCTCCGCCGCGACGGTCCACCCTCGCGCATGGGCATCTGCGTCAGTTCCAGAGCCGCGTGGGGCGCCGCACGGGGGGCCGCGTGTGCAATTGCGCGAGGTGCGCGCTCACCGTCTGGCCGGTGAGCGGGTGCAACAGTCCGGGTTCGAGTTCGGCGAGCGGCGCCAGCACGAACGCGCGGCGCGTGATCTCGGGATGCGGCACGCGCAGGTCGTCGTCGTCGATCACCTGATCGCCGAAGAACAGCAGGTCGAGGTCGATCGTGCGCGGGCCCCAGCGCTGCGAGCGCACGCGGCCGAGGCGCTTCTCGATCAGGGCCAGGTTCCACAGCAGTTGGCGCGCCGTGAGCGCGGTGTCGAGTTGCGCGACGGCGTTGACGAAGTCCGGCTGGTCCTCGGGACCCACGGGCTCGCTGTCGTAGAGGGACGAGACGCGCAGCAGGGTCGTCTCGGGCAGTTGCGAGAGCTGCTCGAGCGCGGCACGCACCGTGGCCTCGCGCTCGCCGAGGTTGCTGCCGAGTCCGATGAACGCCCTCATGCCGCGCGCTCGCGGCTCACGGTGATCACCGCGCGGCCGCCCGTGGTCCAACCCAGGTTCTGCTTGGAGATGTGCACCGTGGCGCGCCGGATCGGGAAGCGCTCGATGATCAGGTCGGCCGTGACGCGCGCCAGCTTCTCGAGCAGGTGGAAGCTCTGCCCCTCGACCACCTCGCGCACGAGTTCGTAGAGACGGTCGTAGTCGATCGTGTCCACGAGACGGTCACTGGTCTCCGAGGCGTCCGACACCGGCTCGAGCTCGAGGTCGACCTCGAGCCGCTGCCCCGCCTCCTTCTCGTAGGGGCGGGCGCCATGGTGTCCGAAGACCGACAGTCCCTGGAGGCGGATCGTGGCCAAGATGTTGACTCCGAACGCGTTGGACAGCCCGCACGCACGGTGCGCGCGGTGCGGCACCGAGCGTAGAGGGGGGCGCGTGAGGGGGTCAAGCGGCCTGCGAGCCGCTAGACCAGCCCCTGCTCCATCATCGCGTTCGCCACCTTGAGGAAGCCGCCGATGTTGGCACCGTCGAGATAGCGCCCCGGTACTCCGTACTCGGCCGCGGTCTCGTGGCAGGTGCGGTGGATCGCCACCATGATGCCGTGCAGCCGCTGGTCCACCTCCTCGCGGCTCCACGCGAGGCGCAGACTGTTCTGCGACATCTCCAGACCCGAGGTGGCCACGCCGCCGGCGTTGGCCGCCTTGGCCGGGCCGTAGAGCAGCCCCGCCTGCGTGTAGACGCCGATCGCCTCGAGCGTGCTCGGCATGTTCGCGCCCTCGCACACCAGCGTCACCCCGCGCTTCACCAGGTTCGCGGCGTCGGTGGCGCCGATCTCGTTCTGCGTGGCGCTCGGGAAGGCGCAGTCGGCCTCGAGGTCCCAGATGGGTGCGTGCGTGCGACCGGGCTCGACGGCCAGGTAGCGCGCCGACTTGAACCGCTCGGCGTACTCCGCGATCCGGCCGCGGCGCTTGTTCTTCAGCTCCATCACGAACGCGAGCTTCTCGCGGTCGATGCCCGCCGCGTCATGGATCATGCCATCGGAGTCCGACAGGGTGATGGGCACCGCCCCCAGGTCGAGCAACTTCTCGACCGTGTACTGCGAAACGTTGCCGCTGCCGGAGACCAGGCACCGGCGCCCTTCCAGGCTCTGGCCGCGCGTCCTGAGCATCTCCTGCGCGAAGTACACCGAACCATAGCCCGTGGCCTCGGGCCGGATCAGCGAGCCGCCCCAGGTGATGCCCTTGCCGGTGAGCACGCCGGTGAACTCGTTGGCGAGCCGCTTGTACTGGCCGAACAGATAGCCGATCTCGCGACCGCCCACGCCGATGTCGCCCGCCGGCACATCGGTGTCGGGCCCGATGTGGCGCCACAGCTCGGTCATGAAGCTCTGGCAGAAGCGCATGACCTCGCCGTCGCTGCGGCCCTTCGGGTCGAAGTCCGAGCCGCCCTTGCCGCCGCCCATCGGCAGCGTCGTGAGCGAGTTCTTGAACACCTGCTCGAAGGCCAGGAACTTCAGGATCCCGAGGTTCACCGACGGGTGGAAGCGCAGCCCGCCCTTGTAGGGCCCGATGGCGCTGTTCATCTCGATCCGGAAGCCCCGGTTGACCCGCACCTCGCCCCGGTCGTCGGCCCAGGGGACACGGAACAGGATCACGCGCTCGGGCTCGATGATGCGCTCGAGGACGCGCGCGCTGCGGTACTCGGGGTGCCGCGCGAAGACCAGCACGAGGGACTCGACCACTTCATGAACGGCTTGGTGGAACTCCGGCTCCGCTGGATTGCGGGCCTTCACGTCGTTCATGAGATCCGTCACGTAGTCGCTCATCACGGCTCCTGCAAGGGGTGTGCAAGCCAGTGTCCCGTCGAGCGAGTTCGCCATCAAGTCCTGGTAGGATCCGCTCGCGATGAAGCGTGGGATCCGGCGGCTCGCGCTCGCAGCGGGGGGGATCGCGCTGGTGCTCGGGACGGCCGCGGCAATCGTGCTCGGGCCGTACGCACTGCGGGTCGAGCGCTTCGAGGCCGACCCGTCGGCGGGCTACCACGCCCCGTTCTTCCTGTACCTGCCACGCGGCGCGGGCGAAGGCGAGGTGCTCACGATCCTCGTGCAGCCCAACAACTCGGGTACGAACTCGGACGAAGCCTCCGTGCACGAGAAGGATGCCTGGTGGACCGGCTTCGGGCGCAGCGGGCTCGCGCGCGAGCTCGGGGTCGCGCTGCTCGTGCCGGCCTTCGTCCGTCCGGCTGAGGATTGGCGCATCTACACGCACGCGCTCGACCGCGACGTGCTGACGACCGAGCGAGTGGACCTGGCGCGCCTCGACCTGCAGCTCGTGGCCATGCTCGAGGCGGCCTCGCGACACCTGCAAGCGCGAGGCAACCTGGTCCGCCGGCGCGTTCTGATCCAGGGCTTCTCCGCCAGCGGGATGTTTGCGAACCGCTTCACGCTGCTGCACCCCGACCGCGTGCTGGCCTGCGCCGCGGGCTCGCCCGGGGGCTGGCCCGTAGCTCCGCTGGAGGCCTGGTCACCCGAGGGCAGGCACGGCGAAGAGAGCGAGCAGCTGCCGCTGCCGTATCCCGCCGGCGTGGCCGACCTCGAGGCGCTCGTCGGCAGCCCGCTCGATGCCGCGGGCTTCGCGGCGGTGCCGCAGCTCTTCGTGCTGGGCGCGCTCGACGACAACGACAGCCTCGACTTCGGCGACGGCTGGGACCCGGAGCACGCGGAGCTGGTCGAGCGCCTCTTCGGAGCGACGCCGCTCGAGCGCTTGGACGACGCCGAGCGCCTGTACGCGGCGGCCGGGGTGGACGCGCGCTTCCTGCTGGTCGAGGGCGTGGGCCACGACCGGCGCGCGCTGCAGCGGCACACGACCGACTTCTTCCGCGAGGTACTCGCGCGCTAGCGCGTGGGGCGCCAGAATCCGCTTGTGACGGAGTCGAGCGCGAAGAGCCGCTGGCCGCGGCATCTGCTCTCGGTGCTGGCGCTCGGCCTGGTCGCCGTCAACGCGGCGGCCTTCCTGCATGTGGGCGCGATGGTGCGCTGGGCCGTCGACGACGCGCACACGAATCCGCCCGAGGAACTCGGTCGGCTCGACAAGCTCTTCGTGCTCGCGCGGGGGGTCTCGCTGCCGCGGCCGACGAACGAGCTCACGCCGC
>CADEFY010000043.1 GCA_902826705.1 uncultured bacterium | reverse complement strand
GTCGGGGCAGAACGGGGGCGCCTGGGGGGCGGTGTCGTTCGCCATGTCCCGCTGCCGTGCATGTCGCGTTCCAGGTCAGATCTTCGGAGCACGACCTGCGGACCGCATGCGAGGGCGGTGGGTCGTGGCATAGTGCAGCCCATGCGCTCCCACACCGAGTATCTCTGGATGGAAGTCCCGTCTCGCCGGGCGTTCGTGCCCATCACCGCGCAGGTCGAGGCAGCCGTGGAACGCAGCGGCGTGCGTGAGGGCCTCGTGCTGGTCAACGCGATGCACATCTCGGCGAGCGTGTTCATCAATGACGATGAGTCCGGCTTGCACCAGGACTACGACGCCTGGCTCGAGAAGCTCGCTCCGCACGCTCCGACCTCGCAGTATCGCCACAACGACACCGGTGAGGACAACGCCGACGCCCACCTCAAGCGCCAGGTGATGGGACGCGAGGTGGTGGTCGCGATCACCGAGGGCAAGCTCGACTTCGGGCCGTGGGAACGCATCTTCTACGGCGAGTTCGACGGTCGTCGCCGCAAGCGTGTGCTGATCAAGGTGATCGGCGGATGAGCGCCCTCACGGTGCGTGGCATGCGTCCCGACGACGTGCCGGTGGTCCGCGGCCTGCTGCTGCAGCTGGCGGAGTACGAGCGCATGACGCAGTACGTCACGGGGGACGAGGCGATGCTGCGCGAGGCGCTCTTCGGTCGGACCCCTGTCGTGGAGGGCCTGATCGCGGAACACGAGCGCGAGCCGGTGGGCTACGCGCTCTTCTATCCCACGTTCCATTCCTTCAGCTGCACGCGCGGCGTCTGGCTCGAGGACCTCTTCGTCGCGCCTGCAGCGCGAGGCACGGGCGCCGGCCGCAGACTGATGGCCGAGCTCGCGCGGCTCGCATTGTCCCGCGGCCAGACGCGGCTGCGGTGGGATGTCCTCGACTGGAACGCGCCGGCGATCGGGTTCTACGAGCATTGCGGGGGGCAGCACCACGCGGCGGACTGGCTCGAGTACGGGCTCGAGCGCGCCGGGCTCGAGCGGCTCGTCGCGGAGTCGCGCTAGCGACGCGGCAGCGCCGCGAGCTTCGCGGCGAATGCGGGCGGCAGGGGCTGCGTCTGCAGGCGGTCGAGTGTCGCACGGTCGGCCCCGTGTCGGCGCAGGTGCTCGAGCAATCGCTCCGACTTGTCCGCACGCGAGATCGGACCCTCGAGTTCCGCCAGCAGTGCGTACGCCGCCGCCCAGGCCTCGGGACTCGCGAGCGGCACGTCGTGCCATCGCCCCGAAGGCACCAGCGGTAGCCGCACCACTCCACGCGGCGTCGCGAACGCGAAGCGGATCACGATCTCGGCCTCGCCGCCCCAGAGCACGAGCTTGTGGTCCGCATGGCAGCCGTTGTGGTCCCAGCGCTCGTTCGGCAGGTCGACGCACGCACGTTCGCAGTCCTCCGGAGATGCATCGGTCTGCAGGTCCCAGTCGCCCACGTGGTCCCCGAGCCCGAGTGCGAACAGCAGCCCGCTGCCGCCCAGGCCCCACTCGATCCCGGCGCGGTCCAGTCGCTCGCCGGCCGCATGGAGCAGACGCAGCGGCGGGTGCGGCGCGCGCACCACCTCGGCGGCCGCCTCGGTGAGCGAGGCGTGCATGGCCTCGAACACCTCGGCCAGCGCCGTGGGCCGCGTGTCCAGCACGTGGGCCGCCGCCGCCGCTGCGAGTCGGGCGTCGACCTGCTCCGCTCCCGTGTGCTGCAGTGCCTGGCCGATGCCCCCGTACTCGGCAAAGCGCGCGGCGAGCTGTGCGCGAGCCTCGGCCGGCCAGTCGTGTCCCGCCGTCTCGTTCAGCGCGTCCACGGCATCGGCGGTCTCGCGCGAGAATCCGCCGCCCGCCACCAGGCCGCGCACGCAGGCATACAGCGCCAGGGCCCGCCATTCCTCGCGCGCACGCGCGGCGAGCGCCTCGGGCACCGCACCGCTCTCCGCGATGTCGCGCCACAGCGCAGGCTCGAGATCCGAGAACCACCGCGCGAGCGCGCGGCCGCGCGTCGCCGGTTCGCGACTCACGCCGGGCCGCCCTCCAGCTCCCGTGCGCGCACCTGCGCGCGCTGTGTGGCGCGCACGACGGCCTTGATCAGCGTCACGCGCAGGCCGCCGTCCTCGAGCTCGAGGATGCCGTCGATGGTGGTGCCCCCCGGCGTCGTGACCTCGTCCTTCAGCTTGGCCGGGTGCTCGCCGGTCTCCAGCACCATCGCGCCCGAGCCGCGCACCGTCTGCGCCGCGAGCTCCGTGGCGATGTGGCGGGGCAGGCCCACTTTCACGCCAGCATCCGCGAGCGCCTCGATCACGATGTAGAGGAACGCGGGCCCGCTCGCCGACAGGCCGGTGACCGCGTCCATGTGCTGCTCGTCGAGCCGTACCGTGCGGCCCACGGCATCGAAGATCGCGCTCGCGATGTCGAGGTGCCCATGGTCGGCGTGCCGACCCGCACTGATCGCGGTCATCCCGAGCCCGATCATCGCGGGCGTGTTGGGCATGGCGCGCACCACGGGCACCGGCTGCGCGAGCCTCTCCTCGATGTAGCGCGTGCTGGCCGAGGCCGCCACGGACACGAGCAACTGCCGCGGCGTGAGCACGTCGCACAGCTCGCTGAGCACAGGCGCGACCTGCTGTGGTTTGACACAGAGCAGCACGAGCTCGGCGTCGCGCGCCGCCTCGGCGTTGCCCGCCGCCGCGGTCACGCCGTACCGCGCAGCCACGGCCGCGGCGCGCTCCGGGTGTGCTGCGGAGACGCGCACAGACGCAGGCGGGATCGACCCGGCATCGAGCAGCCCCTTGAGCAGCGTCTCGCCGAGCTTGCCGGCGCCGATGATCGCGAGTCGCGAGATGGCCATGGGATCCTCTCGAGTGGCGGAGGTATGCGAAGGCCGGAGCGGGACGACCGCTCCGGCCTCGTGGATCGAGGGTCGAAGCGGCTTCAGGCGGGTGGGTTCTGCGACCAGTCGTAGAAGCCGCGGCCCGTCTTGCGGCCGTGCAGCCCCGCCAGGACCATGCGCTTCAGCAGCGGGGGCGCCGCGAATCGCGCCTCCTTGAACTCGTCGAAGAAGATCTCGCTGATGTAGTAGGTCGTGTCGAGGCCGACGTAGTCGGTCAGCAGCAGCGGGCCCATGGGATAGCCGCACCCGAGCTTCATGGCGTTGTCGATGTCATCACGGCTCGCGAGCCCCTGCTCGAACACGCGGACCGCATCCAGCATGTAGGGCACCAGCAGGCGGTTGACGACGAACCCGGTCGAGTCGCCGCAGTTGACGGCGGTCTTGCCGATCGCCATGCACCACGCGTTCGCGTCCGCCACGACCGCGGCGTCGGTGCGAACGGTCTTCACGACCTCGACCAGCTTCATGAGCGGCACGGGATTGAAGAAGTGCAGCCCGATGAACCGCTCCGGGCGCTTCGTGAACGTGCTCATCTCCGTGATCGAGAGGCTCGAGGTGTTGGACGCGAACACGGTGCCGGGCTTGCACAGCCCGTCGAGCGTGCCGAACAGCTCGCGCTTGAGGCCCAGGTTCTCGGTCACGGCCTCGATGATCAGGTCGCAGTCCGCCAGGTCCTTCAGCTCGGCCGTGCCGGACAGGTTGGCGAGGGTCTTCTCCTTGTCGGCGGCGGCGAGCTTGCCCTTGTCGACCCCGCCCTGGAGGAACTTGGCGATCGAGCCCATGCCCTTCTCGAGCGCGTTGGGGGAGACCTCGCGCACGACGGTCGGGAAGCCCGCCTGGGCGCTCACCTGCGCGATGCCGGCGCCCATCAGGCCGCAGCCGAGGACGCCCACCTTCTGGATGGCCATGCGAGATACCTCCGCGACCGAGACACGAGGGGACCGGACGAAGTTCGAACGAGGGAGCCTAGGGCAGCCGCGGACGAGCGACAAGCGCTCGCGGGCGCCCCGCCGCGGCGGACCACCACACCCGCACGAGGCCGAGCGACTCGGGCGGCGCGGCGGCGAGCGCATCGAACCGCTCGGCCGCATCGGCCCCGTCGAGCCCGGCCTTGTGCACCGTGAGTGCCCACCACCGCTCGCCGCGGTCGTGCGTGCGCTGCAGCGAATCCGCATCGACGCGTGCGGACTCGGGCACGAGTGCCGCACCCTCGAAGTAGGGCAGATCACGCCCCATCAGCAGCAGCACGTGAGTGGCCTGCGGCAGGTAGTGCCGGCCCCAGAACCACGCGTGCGTGTCGGCGTGGAAGCACACGTCGCCGGCCCGCACCTCGGATCGCAGCAGATCGCTCGCGCGCGCGAACGACGCAGCCTCGGCCTGCGGCGGCCGCAGTGCGGTCGCGCGCGCCAGCGCCGCGAGGAGCACGGCCGTCGCGAGTCCGCGCAGCACGGCACGCGGGATCGCGTCGAGTCCGATGGCGAACAGCACGGCGGCGAAAGGCAGCGCGAACAGCACGTACTTCACGGCGAACATGCGATAGCCCGCCAGGCCGAGCAGCCAGCATGCGAGCACGCTCCCCGCACCGACGCTCCAGAGGAACACCGCCTGCCGACGGCGTGCGGGCATCAGCAACGGCACCACTGCGAGCGCGGCGAGCGCGAGCATCGCCACACTGGAGCCGGCTGCGATGCGACGTCCGATGTCCAGCAGGTCCATGGCGGTGGGCGGCGGCACCCAGTGGTCGGCGCGCGCACGCGCGACCTGGCGCGTGAGCATCACCGCGACCGGCGCGAACGCGACCAGCGCGAGCGCGTTGCCCGCGAGCCACGCGCGGCGTGCCGCGGCATCACGCGCGCCCGCGAGCAGTCCCCACAGCCCCAGCACCGCCAGCACGACGCCGGCGAGGTAGTGGCTCCAGAGCGCCGCCGCCGCGCACAGCGCGTACGCGAGCATGCGCCCCCGCGTAGGCGACTCGATCAGGCGCCACCCGGACCATGCGGCGAGCGTGAGCGTGCACCAGAGCAGCGCGTACGAGCGCGCCTCCTGCGAGACGTAGACATGCCACGGATGCAGCGCGAGCACGGCGGCGGCCACGAGCCCCGCGCGCGGGCCTGCCGTCGTGCGCCCCAGGGCCCACACGGCGAGCACGCCGCCGATGCCGAAGAGCAGCGACGCGCCGCGCACCCACAGGTCGGCGTCGCCTGCGCGCATCCAGAACCACGTGAGCAGGAAGTGGAGCGGCGGGTGCACGTCGCGCTGGATCACCTCGAACGTGCCCGCGAGCGAGCGCTGCACGGCCGAGAGCGAGTACAGCTCGTCGAACCACAGCGGCGTGCGCAGCGCCTCGCGCACGCGGAGCAGCGTCGCCGCGGCGAGTACGAGGCCGAGCCACAGGGGTTCGTGCCGCAGGGGACGGTCGCGCATGCCCGCACCCTACTGTGCCGCCCGTCGCACGTGCACGCTCGGCGGGGCTGGCGGCTCACGGACCCTCCGGGCTAGTCTGCTCGCCTCGTGTCCGCGATGGCGACCCCGGAGTCCCGCATGCGATCCGTATCGATCCGCACCTGCTTCACCCGACTGGTGCTGCTCGGCCTGCTGCTGACGGTCGTCGCCGCCAAGCGCGAGCGCGCGCCCGAGCCCGAGCCGACGAGGTATCAGCTGGGGCTGCTCTGGCGGGGGCCGCAGTGGACGCCCGAGCGCACGCCGCGCACCGACAGCATCCAGGTCGGTCACCTCGCCAACATCACGCGCCTCTTCGACGAGGGGCTGCTCGTGGCCGCGGGTCCCTTCGGCAGCCAGACGGACCTGCGCGGACTGTTCTTCTTCCGAGCCGACACGGTGTTCGACCTGGCCGCGGAGGTGGCGAAGGACCCGGCGATCGCCAGCGGGCGGCTGCGCCTCGAACGGCTCACGCTGCTCGCGCCCCGCGGCGTCGGTGAGCAGTACCGCCGGCGCAGGGCGCAGGGGCTGCCCGACTCGATGGTCGTGGTCACGTGGGTGTTCCTCCGCCGCGGCCCCAACTGGACGTCCAATGTGACCCCTGCCGTCGAGAAAGTGCTCCGGCGGCATCGCGACTACACCGCGCGCCTGCGCGAGCAGGGCGCACTGCCGTTCGCCGGCGGGATCGAGGGGATGGGCGATCTGCGCGGCGTGTTCGTGTTCGCGGGCGACAGCGCCGAGGCGCGACGTCTGCTGGACCGGGACCCGGCGATCGAGGCGGGGCGCTTCCGCGCCGAGATCCACCCGTGGTGGAACGCGCTCGGCACGCTGCCCGGCGTGCACTCCGACTGACCCGAGCCCGAGGGAGCACGTCTCCATGGATCGCATCGAAGGCCTGATCGAGTCGCTCATCGTGCCGGCGTCCTCGCGCATCGTGCTCCTGGTGCTCGATGGCCTGGGCGACCTGCCGCACCCCGAGCACGGCGGCGCGACGCCACTCGAGGCCGCACGCACACCGAACCTCGACGCACTGGCGCCGGCCGCGGCGCAGGGCCGACTCCTGCCCGTCGCCCCCGGCGTCACGCCGGGGAGCGGTCCCGGGCACCTCGGACTGTTCGGCTACGACCCGCTCACGCACCCGGTCGGACGCGGTGTGCTCGAGGCGCTCGGCGCCGGCATCGCGCTCCAGCCCGGCGACATCGCGGCGCGCGCCAACTTCTGCACGCGCGACGCCGCGGGGGTCGTGACGGACCGGCGCGCCGGCCGCATCCCGACCGAGACATGCGCGCGGCTCGTCGAGCGGCTGCAGCGCGAGGCGGTGCGCTTCGAGGACGTCGAGGTCGTGTTGCAGGCGGGCAAGGGCCATCGGTTCGTGGCGGTGCTGCGCGGCCCGGGACTGGGCGGCGAGGTGTCCGATGCCGATCCGCACAAGGAGGGCAAGCCGATCCCCGCTGCGCGGCCGCTCGCCGACGGCGTCGAGCATGCCAAGACGGCGCGCATCGTCGATGCGTTCATCGCGCGTGCGGCGCAGGTGCTGGAGCGCGAGTCGCCCGCCAACGCGGCGATGATGCGCGGGCTGTCGGCAAGGCCGCACTTCCCGGGGTATCACGAGCGGTTCGGGCTGCGTGCCGCCGCGGTCGCGGCGTACCCGATGTACCGCGGAGTCGCCGAACTCGCCGGCATGGACCGCTATATCCCGCCGAGCGAGGATGCGGCCGCGGCCTTCGCCGAGGTCGCGCGCGTCTGGGCGGATCACGACTACGTCTTCGTGCACATCAAGGGCACGGACATGGCGGGGGAGGACGGCGACTTCGCCCGCAAGGTGGCCGTCATCGAGGAGGTCGATGCCGCGCTGCCGCGGCTGCTCGCGCTCCAGCCGGATGTGCTCTGCATCACGGGCGACCACTCCACCCCCGTGATGATGCGGGCCCACTCCTGGCACCCCGTGCCCGCACTCGTCTGGAGCCGGCTCGCGTTCGCCGACGGACTGCCGCGTTTCCACGAGAAGCACTGTCGCGCGGGCAGCCTGGGCACACTTGCCAGCAAGGACCTCATCGCGGTACTCCTCGCCAACGCCGGGCGTCTCGACAAGTTCGGAGCCTGAATGTCCGCTCGACGCCACCTCCTCGCCGCGCTGCTCGCGCTGTGCTCTGCGCGTCCCGTCTCCGCCGCGCCCTCGCCCTACGATCCCGCGCGCTTCGCGTTCCCGGGCGCGGTCCCATCCCCCGCGACCGCAGCCTCCGCAGCACTCGTGGGTGCAGACCGCTGGGTGACCCCAGTCGCGGGCGGCAATCCCGCTGCGGCGCCCGAGGCGCAGGTGATCGTGCTCTCCCCGCTCCTGCAGCGGATCAGCCGTCAGGACCTGAGCGCGGCCAATCGCGACTTCTCGCAGACCACCGCATTCCTGGATGCCGCGAGCGGTCAGTGGGCGGTGCGCTCGGGCGACTGGTCGCTGCGCCTCGAGGCCTCGCAGCCCGTGCTGCGCCGCGAGACGAGCACGTTCAGCGTCGGTCTCGGCGATGGCGGTCCACCGCCCGCGCAGGTGCAGGTCGATGCCGAGTCGCGCGAGCTCCGTGCCGGGCTCATCGTCGGCCGGACGATCGGCGACTGGCGGCTCGGGCTCGCGGGCGAGTGGACGCGGCGCGACGACCGCCTGGCGACGACCGAGGTCTCGGGCTCGCCCGATGCCGGGCAGCGCACGCTGACGTTCGACGGCGCGAGTGTGGGTGGCGCACTCGGCGCGATGTGGTCGCGCACGCCTGCCGCGCGCTGGGGCACCGAGGTCGGCGCGACGCTGCGCCATGTCGGCGCCATCGACGCGCCGTTCGAGAGCGAGAGCGATCTGCTCTCCGGCCGGACCACGGCCGCGGGCGAGGCGACGCGCGATGCGACGTGGGAGGCGGGACTCGGCATGCGCCTGACCGTGGATGAGCGCGGCGGCCACGCGTGGGCCTCGCTCGAGGCGCGCGGCGCCGAGCGCTGGTCGGGCCTCGGCCTCGAGACCCGTGCGGCCAGCGGCTGGCGGATCGGCTACTCCTATCGCGACGCGCGCACGCCCTGGACGCTCCGCCTGGGGTTCGGCCAGGACGTGCAGCCGGGAACGCCCGAGCCGCGTGCGACCGCCGTGGGGCTGGGGCTGGGCTGGCAGGACGGCGACTTCGGCGTCGACCTGGGTGCCACGCATCGCAGCGTGCGACGTGGCGACGCGCCGACCGAGGGCGACATCCGCCTCGTGGCCAGCGTCACCATCGGCCTCTGAACTGCGAGTCGCATGATCCCAAGTCGTTGCGGCGCTCGCTTCGTGTGTCACTTGCGCCCGGGTCAGGTGGCCGTCGGGTGGCCGGAGCCGCTGTGCTAGACTGCCCGCCGCTTCTTCGCCTCGGCGGTCCGCTCCCCGCGTGGGCGCCGGACCGGTATGCCGGGGCGACGCGCAGCCCGGCGGGGCGCCCCGCCCCGGGGCTCGCGCCGCCGGATCCGCACCCGGCGGCCCACTCCGCGCATCCCATCTCACGCACGAACCGAGGATCCTCCTGCGATGAACCACTCCGTCCGTGAATCCGGCCCCGCGCAGCGCACGCTCGACATCGAATTGCCGCTGGAGGAGGTCGAGTCCCATCTCGACCAGGCGGCGCGTGAGCTGCAGCGCCGCGCGGTCATGCCCGGGTTCCGCAAGGGCAAGGTGCCGCTCGAGCGCGTGCGTCAGGACTTCGCCGCGCAGATCGAGCAGGAGTTCCTCGAGCGCGCCATCCCGCGAGTCACCGCACAGGCGCTCGAGGCCGCTGCGCTGACGCCCGTGATCCCGCCCTACGTGCAGAACGTGCGCTTCCGCCCGGGCCAGCCGCTGCAGTTCGAGGCGATCGTCGACCTCGCGCCGACGATCGAAGTGCGTGATTGGAAGGGCCTTCCGGCCACCCGCCGCGTGCGCACATTCGACGAGGCCGCGATCGAGAAGGTGGTGGGCGAACTGCGGGAGGACGCCGCCGTGTTCACCGATGTGGCGCGAGCCGCCGAGCTCGGCGACATCGTGCTGCTCGATTCGCAGCGTCTCGACGCCAACGGCCGCCGGCTCGCGAACACCCGGGCCAAGAACACCCGCGTCCTGCTCGGGGCCCCGGAACTGCTCCCCGACCTCCAGCAGGGTCTGCTGGGCGCCCAGGAGGGCCAGGAGCGCACGATCACGGTGACTTACCCCGCCGACTACCGGCAGGCCGAGGTGGCGGGCCGGACGGTCCGCTACGTCGTCCGGATCCGCAAGATCCAGCAGAAGAAACTGCGCGAACTGGACGATGACTTCGCGAGGGAGCTCTTCCGTCTGGAGTCCCTGGCCGCCCTGCGCGACCGCGTGCGACAGAACCTCGAAGCCGAGGATGCCACGCGGGTGCGCCGGGAGGTCGAAGGGCAGTTGCTCGAGGAGCTCGTCCGCCGCAATCCGTTCGAACTCTCGGAGCGCCTGGTCGCCTATCTGCTCGACCAGGTCGTCCGGGAGCAGACCGGTGGGCGCGAGGTCCCCGAGGACCTGCGCAAGCAGCTCGATGAGCATTATCGTCCGGGTGTCGAGCGATCGATCCGTCGCGAGATCCTGCTGGGCGCGCTGGCGAGGCAGGAGTCCCTCACGGTGAGCCCCGAGGAGATCTCGGCCGATATCGATCGCATGGTGGCTGCCGATCCCAAGCAGGCGTCCCGAGTCCGAGCGCGCTACCAGAGCGCGGAGCGGCGGCGGGCGCTGGGTGAGGGGCTGCTCGAGAAGAAGGCGATGGACCGTATGATCGAAGCAGCGGCGCTGCGGGACGAGGCACTGGCCGAGCCCGTCGGCGTCTGAGGCGCGAGCCACCGAGGTCGCAACCAGTGAGTGCATGACCGTGAGCGGCACGGGGCCGCCCGCGGAGCCCGGAGAGAGGATCCCTGATGTCCGTCCCCTTCGTCGTCGAACAGACCGGACGTGGCGAGCGCGCCTACGACATCTACTCGCGCCTGCTGAAGGACCGCATCATCTTCATCGGGACGCCCATCGACGACTACATCGCCAATCTCGTCATCGCCCAGATGATCTTCCTCGAGGGCGAGGACCCCGATCGCGACATCAATCTGTACATCCAGAGCCCGGGCGGCATCGTCTCGGCCGGCCTCGCGATGTACGACACGATGCAGTTCGTGAAGTGCCCCGTCTCCACACTCTGCCTGGGTCAGGCGGCCAGCATGGGTGCGGTGCTGCTCGCGGCCGGTGCGACGGGCAAGCGCTACGCGCTCCCCAACGCCCGCGTCATGATCCATCAGGTGCTCGGTGGCGCCTCGGGCCAGTTCACCGACGTCGAGATCGCCACGCACGAGATGCGCAAGACGCGGGACGCGCTGAACGGCATCCTCGCGAAGCACACGGGCAAGGATATCGAGCAGATCCTCAAGGACACGGACCGCAACTACTGGATGTCGGCGGAAGAGGCCAAGGCGTACGGCCTCGTGGACGAGATCATCCAGAAGCGCAAGTAGCCACCCCAGCAGCCGGACGCCGCAGGGCGTCCCGCTGCGTGGTCACCCCGAGGACGCGAGCCCATGAAGAAGCGCATCGCCACGCCGCATCCCATCCGCTGCTCGTTCTGCGGCCGCGGTCAGGACGAAGTCGCGCGTCTCGTCTCCGGTCCTTCCGTGTACATCTGCAGTGAGTGCGTGAAGCTCTGCAACGACATCCTCGAGGGCGAGATCGAGCGCGAGCAGCCCAGCGCGTCGGGTGCACTGCCCAAGCCCGCCGAGATCAAGCGCATCCTCGATGACTACGTGGTGGGGCAGGACCGCGCCAAGAAGACGCTCTCGGTCGCGGTCTACAACCACTACAAGCGCATCTACTCGCCACCTTCGGCGGGCGACATCGAGCTCGAGAAGTCGAACATCCTGCTGATCGGGCCCACGGGCACGGGCAAGACGTTGCTCGCGCGCACGCTCGCCAAGATGCTCAAGGTGCCTTTCGCGATCGTCGACGCGACGAGCCTGACCGAGGCCGGCTATGTCGGCGAGGACGTCGAGAACATCCTCGTGCGGCTGCTGCAGTCTGCGGACTTCAACCTGGTCAATGCCGAGCATGGCATCGTCTACATCGACGAGATCGACAAGATCTCGCGCAAGAGCGAGAACCCCAGCATCACGCGCGACGTCTCGGGTGAGGGGGTGCAGCAGGCGCTGCTCAAGATCCTCGAGGGCACCGTCGCCAACGTGCCGCCCCAGGGCGGTCGCAAGCATCCGCAGCAGAAGTACATCGAGGTCAACACCAAGGACATCCTGTTCATCTGTGGCGGTGCGTTCGAGGGCCTCGACAAGGTGGTCGAGCGCCGCATCGGCAAGAAGGTGCTGGGCTTCGGCGCGGACGTGAAGTCCAAGTCCGAGCGCAACACCGGTGAGCTGGTGTCGCAGGTGGAGCCCGAGGACCTGCTGCGTTACGGCATCATCCCGGAGCTGATCGGCCGACTGCCGGTGCTCGGCACGCTCGATTCGCTCGACGAGGCGGCGCTCATCCGCATCCTCACTGAGCCCAAGAACGCCATCACCAAGCAGTACGGCAAGTTCCTCGAGATGGAGGGCGTCAAGCTCGACTTCACGGAGGACGCGCTGCATGCGATCACGCAGAAGGCACTCGCGCGCGGGACGGGGGCGCGTGGCTTGCGTGCCGTCCTCGAAGAGGCGATGCTGGACGTGATGTACGACATCCCCTCGAGAGCCGACGTGATCGGTTGCACCATCTCGAAGGAGTGCATCCAGAACGGCGCGCCTCCGCTGCTCACCTTCCGCGGTGAGCGCGAGCGCCGCCGCAAGGAGGCCTGAGCGCCCGGGGCCTCCCGGCATGTGAGCCTCGAGTCATCGGGCCGGCCGCTCCCGCGGTCGGCCCGACGTGTTCCCCGAGACAGGAGTCCCATTGAGCCCGAGCAAGCCCCGCCGCCGCACCCCCGCTCGCCCGGCCGCGCCCGCCGCTCGCGCGCCGCGCCGGCGCACCACGGCTGCGCGCCCCGGACACGCGATCGTCGCCGAGTCGCCGGACGCCCCGGCCACGCGTCCGCCGCGCATCACGCTGCGCCGCGGCGACGAGTCGTTCGAGGTGGACGCGCGCATGCCGCTGCTGCCGCTGCGCGATGTGGTGGTGTTCCCTTACATGACCATCCCGCTGCTCGTGGGCCGCCTGCCGTCGATCAACGCGATCGAGAAGGCGGTCGCCCGAGATCGCGTGCTGTTCGTGAGTGCGCAGAAGCGCAGCGAGGTCGCCGATCCCCAGCATGACGAACTGCACCGTCTCGGGGTCGTGGTGCGCGTGCTGCAGCTCTTCCGCCTGCCCGACGGCACGATGCGCGTCCTCGTCGAGGGCCTCGGCCGTGCGGAGGTGCAGCGCTTCCAGTGGTCGAGCGACTACTTCACCGTGCACGTCGCGCCATCGCCCGACCTGCCGGAATCGAGCACCGAACTCGAGGCCACGACGCGCCACGTGCTAGCGCTCTTCCAGGAGTACGTGCACCTGCACCGCCGGATCCCGGACGAAGTGCTGGCCACCCTGCAGGGCGTGGACGACCCCGTGCAGCTCTCGCACACGATGGCGGCCAATGTGCTGGTCAAGGTGCCGGTCAAGCAGCGCCTGCTCGAGGCTCCCGGGGCCGGCGAGCGCATGCGCCGTCTCGCCGAGACCCTGACCGCCGAGCTCGAGATCGTGCGCCTGGAGCGCAAGATCGAGGGGCAGGTGCGCTCGCAGGTGCACAAGAACCAGAAGGAGTTCTATCTCAACGAGCAGCTCAAGGCGATCCGCAAGGAGCTGGGGCACCAGAACGAGTTCTCCAACGAACTCGAGGAACTGCAGGAGTCGATCCGCAAGGCCAAGATGCCGCGCGAAGTGCGCCAGAAGGCCACCAAGGAGCTCGAGCGCCTGGCGCGCATGAGCTTCATGTCGCCCGAGGCGACGGTGGTGCGCAGCTACATCGACTGGCTCATCGCGCTGCCCTGGAAGGAGGCGACGGCCGATCGGCTCGACATCGCCGAGGTCCAGAAGGTGCTCGACGAGGACCACTTCGGCCTCACCAAGGTCAAGGAGCGCATCACGGAGTACCTGTCGGTGCTCAAGCTCACTGGCCAGAACAAGGCGCCCATCCTGTGCTTCGTGGGGCCGCCGGGCGTGGGCAAGACCTCGCTCGGGCGCTCGATCGCGCGCGCCATGGGGCGCAAGTTCATCCGTGTCGCGCTGGGCGGCGTGCGCGACGAGGCCGAGATCCGCGGCCATCGCCGCACCTACGTGGGCTCGATGCCGGGCCGCATCATCCAGAGCCTCCGCCGCGCCGGCGCGCGCAATCCCGTGTTCCTGCTCGATGAGATCGACAAGCTGGGCGCGGACTGGCGGGGCGACCCCTCGAGCGCGCTGCTCGAGGTGCTCGATCCCGAGCAGAACCACACGTTCAACGATCACTACCTCGAGGTCGACTTCGACCTCTCGCAGGTGCTGTTCATCGGCACGGCGAACCGCCTCGACAGCATCCCCGCGCCGCTGCTCGACCGCATTGAGCTGATCCGGCTCCCGGGCTATCTCGAGTCCGAGAAGGTGGAGATCGCCAAGCGGTTCCTGCTCGACAAGCAGCGGGCTGCGGCGGGCATCGAGGTTGGCGACCTGACCCTCTCGGATGCCGCCCTGCAGCAACTGGTGCACGGCTGGACGCGCGAGGCGGGCGTGCGCGCGCTCGAGCGCGAGATCGCCAAGCTGTGCCGCAAGGTGGCCAAGA
>CADEFY010000042.1:6894-14203 GCA_902826705.1 uncultured bacterium | reverse complement strand
AGCGGCCGGGCGTCGAACACCCAGCGCTGCAGGGCATCCCGGAACCATGCCGTCGCCGCACCCAGCACGCCGGGGGCACTGAAGCCGGCGCTGCCGCCGACCGCGGAACCGGGATCGACCGTGGCGAACATCACGCGCAGGAACGGCTGCACGAGGGCGATCGAGAGCGTCGAGGCGACCGAGTAGACCACCATGCAGGTGATCGCACCCGCCAGCGAGACGCGATACGGCCGCAGCGTGTGGAGCAGTCGCCCGAAGGCGCTCAC
Source organism: uncultured bacterium (assembly GCA_902826705.1). Taxonomy (GTDB): domain Bacteria; phylum Eisenbacteria; class RBG-16-71-46; order RBG-16-71-46; family RBG-16-71-46; genus CADEFY01. The sequence continues at coordinate 13,937 of CADEFY010000042.1, read as the reverse complement.
GCGGCCGAGCCGGGCCCGCTGGCCTCCGCGCCGCGGGGCGTAGTGTCCGGTGCGCCCAGGGCCGCCATCAGGTCGAAGCCCGAGCGGAAATCGTCGATCGTGTCCTCGGGCCGCGCGCTCAACTGCCCGTCCTCGACGAGTTGGAACACGATGCGGCCCACATCCTCGGACGCGCACACGCCCCACTCGCGGAACACCATGGCCGCCAGGTCGCCGAACTCGCTGCGGGCGAGCAGCGCCGTGCCCCCGAGCAGCTCGCGACCACTCAGATGACGGTCCGTGGGATGGTCCCGCCGCGCCTGTGGCAGGCCGCGCACGGTCTCACCCAGCGCGTGCATCACGAACCCGTAGGCCTCGCGTGCATAGCCGGGCGAACGCTCGCGCAATCCGTCGATCGCGTCCCAGAACTCCTCGGTCCCGCTCACAGCCCGGGACTATAGGCGTCGGGCCGAACGCGGGACAAGCGCCCGGCCGCGGCCGCGCCGGAGCCGCACCGCCCGGCGCTGCCACGCGCCGAGGGGCCGCGGGTGATCGAGGTTGAAGTGCAGGCCGCGGCTCTCGGGCCGGCGCTGGGCGCTGGCCACGATCAGACTGCCCACGAGTGCGATGTTGCGCAGCTCGACGAGGTCGGGGGACAGCCGCAGCCGGCGGTAATCCCGTTCGATCTCCTCCGAGAGCAGCGCGAGCCGGCGCGCGGCGAAGTCGAGCCGTTCATCGGTCCGCACGATGCCCACCAGATCCCACATCACGCGCCGCACGGTCTCCCAGTTGTGGTCGATCACCACGGATTCCTGCGGCGGCCGCGTGCCTTGCACCTGCCAGGGCGGTGGTCGCGGAGGCGCTGGCGTGGATGCGAGTTCGGCGACGATCGCCGCGGCCGCATGATGCGCCAGCACGAGCGCCTCGAGCAGCGAGTTGCTGGCGAGCCGGTTTGCGCCATGCAGCCCGGTCGCCGCGACCTCCCCCACCACGCGCAGCCCGGCGAGGTCCGTGCGGCCGCTGAGATCCGCGCGCACGCCGCCGCACATGTAGTGCGCCGCGGGCACGACGGGCAGCAGGTCGCGCGTGAGATCAAGGCCGAGCGCGCGCAGCCGCGCGTCGATGTTGGGGAAGCGCGCCCGAACCTGTGCGGCCGGCAGGTGCGTCAGGTCGAGCCAGACATGCGCCTCGCCCCGGCGCTTGAGCTCGCGGTCGATGGCACGCGCCACGACATCGCGCGGAGCGAGTTCGGCATCGCGGCTGTAGCGCGACATGAACCGTTCGCCATCGAGCGTGCGCAGCACGGCCCCCTCGCCGCGCAGCGCTTCGCTCAACAGGAACGTACGCGCGGCCGGGTGATACAGACACGTGGGATGGAACTGCATGAACTCCAGGCTCTCCACGCTGCAGCCCGCGCGGAACGCCATGGCGAGGCCGTCGCCGGTGGCGACGTCGGGGTTGGTCGTGTAGCGGTAGACCTTGCCGCAGCCGCCGGTGGCCAGGACGGTCGCACGCGCCGTCACCGCTTCGATGCGGCGTGAGGCGCGGTCCATGAGGTAGGCGCCCCAGCAGCGCTCGCGGCGGCCCGCCGTGCGCCGCCGCATGCGGGAGTCGAGGATCAGGTCGACGCCGATGCGGTCCTCGCGCAGTTCGATGCGCGGGTGTGCCCGCACGCGCGCGAGCAGCGCCTGTTCGATCGCCTGCCCCGTGAAGTCGGTGGCATGCACGATGCGGCGGTGCGAGTGGCCACCTTCGCGTCCCAGCGCGAAACCCGCAGCGCCCGCGTCGAACGGCACGCCGAGCGCGGCCAGTTCCTGCACGCGTTCGGGCGCCTCGCGCACGACGGTGCGGACCACGTCGGGGTCGCAGAGTCCGGCGCCGCTGCGCAGCGTGTCCCGCTCGTGATGGGTGAAGCGGTCGTCGCTGCCGAACACCGCCGCGATCCCGCCCTGCGCCCAGTTCGTGCTGCCATCGTCCGCGCGCTTCTTGGTGAGCACGAGCACGTCGGCATGCTCAGCCGCCTTGAGCGCGAGCATCAGGCCGCCGATGCCACTGCCCAGCACCAGCACGTCTGTATCGGCCATCGCGCTCATCTCCCCGCGAGCAGCATCGCCTCGCAGGCGTCCCCGCCCGCGACCCACTCCCACGCCACCTCGAGCACGCGAACGCGCGCGTCGCCCGCGGGCCACCGTACCGCATCCTTGCGGGTCAGCAGCACGCAGCCATCGCCCGCCGCCTGCCGCTCGCGCTCCACTTCGTGCCGCCGGAACCAATGATGGTCGCGATACGCGCTGAGCGTGACCGGCGCGAACCCCGCCGCGCGGGCGCTCGCCACCACCGCCTCGGGGTTGCCCGTGGCCGTCACCACGTGCGCCCGGCCACGCGCCTCTGCACGCTCGCCGGCCGACGTGCAGACCCCGGCGAGCGCATGCCGCCCCGCCGCGAAGCGCGCCGCCGGTGCGTGCGGCCGCAGCGCGTCGATCAACCGGCTCGCGGTCTCGGCGTCGGGCGCGCGCGAGACCACGACCCAGTGGGCGCGTTCGAGCGCGCGCACCGGCTCGCGCAGGCGACCCGCGGGCAGCAGACGCCCACCGCCGAAGGGATCGGTGGCATCGACGAGCACCACGTCGACATCGCGCTCCAGCGCCCAGTGCGCGAAGCCGTCGTCCACGAGCACCAGGCCGGCACCCGCCTCCGCGGCCCGTGCCGCACTGCGCCACTTGGGCGGATCGGCGAACACGTGAGACGCGCCGAGGCGCCCGCGGTACATCAGCTCCTCATCTCCCTGGCCTGCGGGGCCGGGACGGTAGCGCCGGCACACCACCGCGGGGGCCAGGCCGGCCGCCCGCGCGCGCTCGGCGAGGTGCAGCGTGAGCGTGGTCTTGCCCGTGCCGCCCACCGTCAGGTTGCCCACGCTGATCACTCGCGCCGGCACGCGGTGGCCGCGAGTCCAGCCCCGCCGTCTCGCGAGACGGCGCAGCTCGAGCCCGAGCGAGAAGCCCGATTCGGCCGCGCGCAACAGGGACCTCACGAGCATGGCCAGAGACCCCGCTCCTGCAGCGCGGCCACGGCGCGGACCGCCGCGCCCCGCCGGGCGCCCGCCACCCGCTGCGCCGCGACGCCGAGCCGCTGGCGCTCGGTGGCATCTCCCAGCACGCGCCGCAGTGCCTCGGCAAGCTCGCGTTCTCCGCGCACGAGCACCACACCTCCCGCCACGGTCAGCGCCTCCACCGCGCTCCGCTGACTGGCGTGGTGGGTGCCCATGAGCACCGCCGCACCGCACGCGGCCGGCTCGAGCGGGTTGTGCCCGCCGTAGTCCACCAGACTGCCGCCCACGAACGCGGCATCCGCCGTGCGGTACCAGTCGTTGAGCACGCCCGTGCGCGCGTCCCAACGCCACGCCGACGCGTGCGGCGTGTCGGACGCCTCGAGCCCGTGGGCGGCCGCCTCGGCGCGGAGTTCGTCGAGCGCGCGTGCGTGACGTGGCACCGAGACCACCTGCCAGTGCGCGCGCACGCCCTCGGGCAGTGCGTTCCACGCGCGCGCGAGCAGCCGCACCTCGCCGGGCCGCACACTGCCCAACACGAGCACGGCCCGCTGCGGATCGAGTCCGCGCGCCTCACGCGCCGCCGCGCGATCGGGGGCCGGGTCCGGCAGCCCGTCCTCCTTGAGATTGCCCACCACGCGCACGACGTCGGGGACGGCGCCGATGGCGCGCCACCGCTGCGCATCGGTCTCGCTCTGGCACAGCACGGCAGCGAGCCCCTGCACCAGCGCCCGCATGCCCGGACCGAGCATCTGATAGCGCTGCACCGAGCGCTCCGACAGGCGCGCACTCACGACTGCGACTGGCACCTCCTCCAGCTCGGCGCGCATCAGCCAGTGCGGCCACAGCTCGGTCTCCAGCAGCAGCACGCGCTCCGGCCGCACGCCGCGGAAGAACCGGCGCGCCGCCTGCGGTGCGTCGATGGGGGCCAGCGAGTACGGCGACGCCCCTGCAGCCAGGCGGTCGCGCCCGGTGCGCGTGGTCGACGTGCACCAAGCGCGCGCGTCCGGCTGCACCGCGCGGAGTGCCGAGAGCAGCGGCGGCACCGCCGACGTCTCGCCGAGCGATGCCGCATGCACCCACACGTGCACGCCGCCGGGCGCACGCACATCGCCCATGCGCTCGCCCCACAGCTCGCGCTCGAGCGGTGAGGTGAACACCCGCGCCGCGGGCGCGAGTGCTCCCAGCGCGGGCGCCAGCACGCGATAGCCGTTCCAGAGCAGGCTCACACGCGCTCCCCGACATGCGCACGGGCGCGTGCGCTGGTCTCGTGCATGGCGGTCTCGATCGTCCGCCTGGCCGCCTCCGCTGCTTCGCCCACGGCCGCATCGAGCGACAAGCGTATCGGCGCGCCGTGCGCGACGGCGACGCGGGCGAACGGCAGCGGCACGCGGAACCGGTCCCAACTGCGCCCCACCCAGGCACGATCGGCCGCAGCCACCAGCGGCACGACGGGCAGTCCGACTCGAGCTGCCACGTAGACCACACCGTCCTTGACCTCCTCGGCGGGGCCGCGCGGTCCGTCGGGCGTCACCGCGAGGTCCATGCCGCGCCGCGCATGCCGCAGCAACTGCCGCACGCCCGCGTCCCCACCTCGCGTGCTCGAACCGCGCGCGGTGTCGAACCCGAGCGACTCGATGATCCGCGCGATCAGCTCGCCATCGCGGTGCGTGCTCACGAGCACCGCGATCCGCTCATCGCGATGCCAGTAGGCGAGCGGGAGCAGCCCCGAGTGCCAGAGGCAGTAGATGACCTTCTGGCCCGCCTGTCGTGCGGCCGTGAACTCCGGGTGGTCGAGCGCCGTGTAGCGCCATGTCGCGCCGAGCGCCCGCACGAGGCGCGACCCGCTCGCGGCAGCGGCGGGCATCCACCAGGGGTACCCGGGCTCGCTCATACGAGCACCTCCGCGAAGGCGGCCGCCGCGCGCTCCGCGGCGCCGCCGCCGCCGAGCCGGGTCCGCACGACGGCGAGGGCTGCGCGCTGCCGGGCCGCCTCGGCCGGGTCGCCGAGCACGAGGGCCAGCCGATCGGCCAGCGCAGCCGGCGTGAACGCGTCCTGGAGCAACTCGGGCGCCACCTCGGCGCCGGCCACGATGTTCGGCAGTCCGATGCGCGGGAGCGTGAGCACGCGCCGTGCGATCTGCGCGTTGAGCCAGCCCACGCGGTACACGATCACGAGCGGCGTGCCGAGCAGCGCCGTCTCGAGCGTGGCGGTACCGGACGCCACCGCGCAGACCGCGGCATGCGCCTGGATGGCGCGCGTCCGGCCCCGCAGCACCGCGACCCCCTCGAGCAGGCCCTCGGGGATGCGCTCGAGCGACCTCCCCTCCGCGAGGGCGACCACGGGATGCAGTCCAGGGAACCGACGGCGCAGTCGCTGCGCCGCTTCCAACATGGGCTGCGCGTGGCGCGCGATCTCGCCCACCCGACTGCCGGGCAGCAGTCCGAGCAGCGGCGCACCTGCCGGCGCACCCAGCTCGCTGCGCAGCGTGGCCGCGTCCACCTCCGGCTCGAGGCCATCGAGCAGCGGGTGCCCCACGAACACCGTGTCCACGCCGGCCTGGCGGAACAGATCCTCCTCGAAAGGGAACACGACCGCGAGTCGGTCGACCCACCGTGCCATCTGCTGCGCGCGCTGCGGGTGCCACGCCCACACCTGCGGCGCGATGTAGTAGAGCGTGCGCACGCCGAGCTTCGCGAGCTGCGGGCCGAGGCGCAGGTTGAAGCCCGGGTAGTCCACCAGCAGCGCCGCATCGGGTCGCCACTCGCGCGCGAGTCGCAGGAGCGCGGCGCGCGCACGGAACAGGTCGGGCAGCCGCGACAGCACGCCGGAGAACCCGATCACCGCGAGTCGCTCCTGCGGCACCACCGCCGTCGCGCCCGCCGCGAGCAGCGCGGGACCCGCGACGCCCCGCACGTCGATGGGCATGCGCTGGGCGAGCGCCCGCACGAGCGCAGCGGCGTGGTGGTCGCCCGAGGGCTCACCCGCGACGACCAGGATGCGCCGGACGCGGGGGCTCCCCGCGTTCAGGCCCCCACCCACTGGCGCGCGCGCCGGCGCATCGCCTCGCGCACCATCTCGGCCACCGCGAGCGCGTCGCGCCCGGCGCGTGCCGAGGCCGCGCCCTCGCCCACGCCGCGGAGCGAGGCGAGGAAGGCCTGCAGCTCCAGGGTGAGGGGCTCGCCGGGCGCGGCCGTGAGCTTGGTGCGCTGAATGCCGGCCATGAGGGCGAACGGGTCCACCTGACCCGGCTTGAACGAGCCCGGCTCGCGGATCACGAACGCCTCGCCGGTCTTCTCGAACAGGTCCACGGACACATAGCTGTCGCCGGTGAAGAACCGCAGCCGGCGCAGGCGTTCCATGGACACGCGGCTGGCTGTGAGATTGGCGACGCAGCCGTCGGCGAACTCGAGCCTGGCGTTCGCGATGTCCTCGTGGCTCGAGAGCACCGCCACGCCCACGGCAGAGAGCTCGCTGGGCGTCTGCCCGGTCAGGTGCAGCACGGCATCGATGTCGTGGATCATGAGATCGCCGACCACATCGATGTCGAGCGAACGGGGCTGGAAAGCGGCGAGCCGGTGCCCCTCGATGAACCGGGGCGCGCCGATGAAGGGTCGAGCGGCGAGCAGCGCCGGGTTGAACCGCTCCACCTGGCCCACCTGCAGCACGCGGCCCGCGCGCTCGGCCGCGGCGATCATCGCGTCCGCCTCGGCGACGGTCACCGCCATGGGCTTCTCGACCAGCGCGTGGCACCCCGCCGCCATCGCGGTCTCGACGGCGGCCGCGTGGTCCACGGTCGGCGTGGCGATCGAGACCGCCTCGACCTCGGCGAGCATCGCCTCGGGGCTCGTGAAGACCTTGGCGCCATACTGCGCAGCCACCGCCTCTGCGCGTTCGCGTGAACGGTCGTGCACGCCCACCAACGTCGCCTCGGGCAGCGTGTGGTACACGCGGGCGTGCTTCTCCCCCCACACGCCCACGCCCCATACCCCGCAGCGCATCGGACGATCCGCGCTCA
>CADEFY010000042.1:0-6884 GCA_902826705.1 uncultured bacterium | reverse complement strand
GACCACCTCGCGCGAGAAGCCGCGCCGCGACAGCCCGATGCTGTTGATCCCCGCGTTGCGCGGCGGGCTGCCGGCGGTCTTGGTGTAAGGCGCCACATCCTGTGGGATGCGCGACCCGCCGCCGATCATGCAGTGCCGCCCGATGCGGGTGAACTGGTGCACCACCGTGCCGCCCCCCACGATCGCCCAGTCCTCCACCACGACGTAGCCGGCCAACTGCACCGCGTTGGCCAGGATGACGTGGTCTCCGAGGCAGCCGTTGTGCGCCACATGCGAGTACGCCATGAGCAGGCAGTCGGATCCGATGCGCGTGGTGTAGTCGGGCTCGGTGGCGAGATTGGCCGTCATGTACTCGCGGCACACGGTGCGGTCGCCGACCACGAGGTACGAGCGCTGCGGCACGTACTTGAGGTCCTGCGGCGGAGAGCCGAGCACGGCGCCGTGGTGCACGTGGCAGTCAGCGCCGAGGGTGGTCCAGCCCGTGATCAGCGCATGACTACCGACGATGGTGCGGTCACCGAGCGTCACATCGGGGCCGATCACCGCGCCCGGGCCGATCTGCACGTCGGCGCCGAGCCGCGCCGCAGGGTCGACGTGCGCGGCCGGGTGGATGCGCACGCTCATGCGCGCCGGTCCACCACGGTGGCGAGCAGCTCAGCCTCGGCCACGAGCTGGCCCTCGACGAACGCCTCGCCGCGCATCTTCATGGTGCGGCGTTTGGCGTTGAGCAGCTTGACGGTGAAGCGCAGCTGGTCGCCGGGCACGACGGGCCGTCGGAACTTGGCCCCGTCGATGCCCATGAAGTACATGAGCTTGTTGGACGGGTCATCGACCGAGTTCAGCATGAGCATGCCCCCGACCTGCGCCATCGCCTCCAGGATCAGCACACCGGGCATGGTGGGCTGGCCCGGGAAGTGACCCTGGAAGAACGGCTCGTTGATCGTGACGTTCTTGAGGCCCTCGATCTCGGCTCCCTCCTCGATCCGCAGGATGCGGTCGACGAGCAGGAACGGATAGCGGTGCGGCATCAGGTCCATGATCGCAGTCGTGTCCCATTCCTCGGGCGAGCCGCCGGCGCGCCGCCCGGGCAGCGGCAGCGTCTCCTTGAGGCGCTTCACGAATGCGACGTGGCCCTGATGTCCGGAGCGCCGCGCCGTGAAATGGCCGAGCACCGGACCGCCCAGGATGAACAGGTCGCCGATCAGGTCGAGGATCTTGTGGCGCACGAACTCGTCGGGGAAGCGCAGCGGCTCGTCGTTGAGGACGCCGGACTGACCCACGACGATCGCGCTCTCGAGCCGGCCGCCCTTGATCCAGCCCGCCGCGCGCAGCGCCTCGAGGTCGCGCTCCAGCACGAACGTGCGGGCGGGCGCCACCTGCTCGAGGAACACCTCGGGAGTGATGTCGAGCGTGCGCTCCTGGACGCCGATCGCAGGATGGTCGTACTCGATCTGGAACGTGATCCGCAGGCCGTCGTACGGCACCGCGCTCAGCTCCACGCGGCCTTCCGCCCAGTGCACCGGCTTGGTCACCTTGATGTGGCGCGTGGGCTTGACCTGGTCGGCGAGCCCCGCGGCCATCAGCGCGCGCGCGATGGGCGCCGAACTGCCGTCGTGGCCCTCGGGCACCTCCATGGTGCTGACCTCGATGCGCAGGTTGTCGATGCCGAGCCCCGCGACCGCGGCGAGCACATGCTCCATGGTATGGATCTGCACGCCATCCTGCTGCAGGATCGTGCGACGGCCCGCGCCCGGGTCGAAGTGGGCGTTCTCGGGGCGCACGCGCACCTCGGGAGCGCCCGCGAGGTCGACGCGGATGAAACGCACCCCATGGTCCACCTCGGCCGGCAGGAACCGCATGGTGCCCTTCTCACCGGTGTGCAGCCCCACGCCCTCGATCGATGCCGGTTGCGCGATGGTGCGCTGCGGTCGGGTCCTCAACGGATCGCCTCCTTGCGAGCCGGTGGTGCGTGGGCCGCCTGCTCCTGCTCGAGCTGCTCGACGCGCGCTTCGAGCGACTTGGTGCGCTGGAAGAGCTGCGGCAGTCGCTGCAGGTAGGCGTTGATGGTCTGGCCCGCCGGGAGCGGCTGCGCCGGGGTGCCCCAGACGACGGCCTTCGCGGGCACGGACTTGCTCACCCCCGCCTGCCCGCCGATGTTGGCGCCCGAACCGACGGTGATGTGGCCCGCGAGGCCCGCCTGTCCGCCGATCACGACGAAGTCCTCGAGCCGTGTGCTGCCGGAGATGCCGACCTGCGACACGATGATGCAGTGGCGGCCGATCTGGACGTTGTGTCCGATCTGGACGAGGTTGTCGATCTTGGTGCCGTCGCCGATGCGCGTGGCATCGGTGGTCGCGCGATCGATCGTCGTGTTGGCACCCACCTCGACGTCGTCGCCGATCTGCACGATGCCGACCTGGGGCACCTTGTGGTACCGCCCGGCGTCGAACGCGAAGCCGAAGCCGTCCGCCCCGATCACCGCGCCGGAGTGCAGGATGCAGCGGCTGCCGACCACGCACTCCTCGCGCAGCGACACGTTGGGGTAGAACAGGCAGTCCTCCCCGATCGCCGCCTGCACGCCCACGTAGCACCCGGGCATGAGCACCGTACGGGCGCCGATGCGCGCGCCGGCCTCGACCACGCAGTGGGCTCCCACCGAGGCGCCCTCGCCGATCGTGGCCGCGGGAGACACCACCGCCGTCGCGTGCACGCCGGCGAGCGGCCGGTAGAGCTCGGGTCGGAAGAGGCGCACCACCTTCTGGAACGCGAGATACGGGTTGTCCACCTGCAGCAGCGGCACCGGCGAACTGCGCGGCTCGCGCGAGCAGATCACCGCGGACGCGAGCGTCTCGGCCAGATGCGAGTCGTAGCGCGAGTTTGCGATGAAGGTGATCTCGCCAGCCTGGGCCTCACGGATCCCCGCCACACCGCGGATCACCGTGCTGGCGTCACCGATGACCGTGCCGCCCACCTCGGCGGCGAGTTCGGCGAGCGTGTGCGTGCTCATCGAGGGCCTCCTTGCGACGACCTCACGTCAGCGGCCTTCGGCCGTGCTGCGCGCGTTGAGCGCGGCGATCACATCGGGGGTCAGGTCGAACTTGCGGTCCGCGTAGATCAGGAACCCGCTCGCCGTATCGAACACGAGCTCGAGACCGCGTTCGCTGGCCAGCTTCTCGACCTCGACGCGGATCTGCTGGATCACCTCACCCGTGGCCCGCTCGTTCTCCTGTGCGGCACGCCCCTGCGGCCCCCAGATGTCCTGCAGGAACCCCTCGTACTCGCTGATCGCGCGTTGGAGCGCCTGCTCGCGCTCCTGACGCTTGAGCGCCGAGAGGATCGGGCCCTGGTCGCGCACCTCCTGCCGCAACTGCTGCACCACCTTCTCCTTCTCGGTGGCCTCATCGCGCCAGCCCTGCACCTGGCGCTCGAACCGGCTCTGCGCCTCCTGCGCGTCCTTGTACTCGAGGAAGATGCGTGCGGAGTCGATGTAGCCGAGGCGCACGTCGGCAGCCCGCGCCTGCGGCGCGAGGGCCGAGATCAGCACGGCGAGCAGTGCTGCCCGCGAAGACCAGCGCTGGGTGAGCATCCGACCTCGCTAGAAGTTGAAGTTGCCGAGCAGGAAGTGCCCCTTCCATCGCGCACCATCGTCGCGATGGAAACCGTAACCATAGTCGAAGCCGATGTTGCCGAGAATGGGCACTTCCATGCGCGCACCGAAGCCTGCACCCACCTTGAGGTCGAAGGGGCGGATCTCCTCTCGCAGATCCCAGACGTCGCCCGCATCGAAGAAGAACACGCCTCGCAGCGGGTTCACGATCGGGAACTGCTGCTCGAACGTGAAGAGCGCCAGGTAGCGGCCGCCCGGGTAGCGCCGCTTGACGGTGACCGCGGTGGAATCGATCGTGTCGATCCCCTGCAGCGGGTCGTCATTCACATAGGTGGTGTCGCGCGTGTAGCCCAGGATGACGTCGGTGATGAACTTCTTGGGCACCACCTGGTAGTCCTCGTAACCCCGCAACGGGTCCACGGTGGTGCCGCCGCCGAGCCGGAAGCGCGCGTAGTCCGGGATCTGCTCGTCGCGCCACGTGTACTGCCCCACCGTGCCCACGCGCAGCCGCGCCATGCTCGTGAGCCCGCGCAACAGGGACGGGAAGTACAGCCGCCCTTCGTAGCGGTGCTTGTGGAAATGCAGGTCGCCTCCGAACGGGCCGCCATTGAACTCGTCATTGACCGACAACCGCGTGCCGCGGGTGGGATAGAACGGGTTGTCGGTGGAGTTGCGCAGGAAGCTGGTCTCGAGCGCGCTCGAGATCTGCGGCTCGCCGATCTTGATGCCGCCCACGGTGATCGTGGAGACCACGTTCTTGATCAGCAGCTCCTCGAGCGTGTAGGCGATCGAGCCGCGTGCGTAGTCGGGCCAGGGCAGTGGACGGCCGAGCCGCAGCGAACCTCCGCGTCGGCGCTGGTCGTACTCCTGCAGCTCGCGATAGGTGTTGTACGCGGACATGCCGAGCAGCGTGGGCGTGCCACGGAACCATGGCTCGGTGAAGCTGAGCGTGTACTCCTCGCGCTGGCTGCCGCGCTCGAGGTGCAGTTGCAGCGCCTGTCCGTTGCCCAGCACGTTGGAGTGGCCCAGGTCGAGGAACCCGGTCACGCCCGTCTCGTTGGTGAAACCTGCCCCTGCCGAGGCTGTGCCGACGCTCTTCTCCTTGATGCGGAACACCAGATCGACGTCAGTGGACTCGGCCGGCTGGAAATCGGGGATCACGGACTCGAACAACCCGAGTCGCATGATGTCGCCCTGACTGCGGACGAGCGCCGAGCGACGGAACGTGTCGCCCTCGTGCAGGTCGATCTCGCGCCGGATCACGTGCTCGCGCGTGCCGCGGTTGCCCACGATGCTCACGAGCCGAACCTTCGACGGACGGCCCTCGCTGATCTGGAACGCCACGTCCACGAGGGAGTCGCGCACCGTCTCCACCGGCTCGACGCCCAGATACAGGTAGCCGCGTTCGGCGTACTCGGCGTACACGTCGGACTGTGCGCGGGCGATGCGGTCCTTCTCGTAGCGGGTGCCGGCGCGCGGGTTCCAGATGCGCTGCAGCACCGCGTCCGGGACCACGGTGTGGCCCGCCCAGGTGACCGCGCCCAGCCGGTGGAACTGGCCCTCCTCCAGCTTGACCGTCAGCGTCAGATCGCGTGCGGTGGCCCCGGGGGTCAGCTCGAAGCCGGCCACGCGGGCGTCACGGTAGCCCCGGTCCTGGTACCACGCCTCGAGCCGTTCGCGGTCCTCGGGGAAGGTCTCGTCCTTCAAGTCGCCGCCGCCGAAGAACCCCTTCTGCTTCGTCTTCATGGCCTTGCGCAGCCGCTTGGGCGTGAACGCGCTCGCACCGTCGAACACGATCCGCGTGATGCGCACCTTCTCGCCCTCGACCACCTCGAACGTGACGGCCACCTGGTTGGCGGCCTGCGCGGTGTCGAGCCGCGTCGCCACCGTGGCGCGCGGGAAGCCCTCCTCGCGGTAGTAGAACACCAGCGAGTCCACCTGGGTCTGCAGCTGGGACAGCGTCAACGTCTCACCCGTGCGCAGGAACAGCTTCTTCTCGAGATCGACATCCTCACGCTTCTGGTTGCCCGTGAACGTCAGCGTCGAGATGCGCGGCCGCTCGCGCACCTCGATCAGCAGTTCGAGCGCGCCGTCCACCACCTCGCCGCGGCGCGGCGTGACATCGGAGAAGAGTCCCAGCGCGAGCAGCTTGCGCACGCCGCGGCGCACGGCCTCGGCGGAGTAGCGCTGGCCGGGGGCCAGCTCCATCGTGCGCACGATCCGGGCGCTGTCGACGGTCGTGTTGCCGGACACCCGGATGGCCCCCAGCACGGGGACATCGGCTTCGTCGCGCTGCTCGGCGGGGGCGGCCCCATCGCCGGACTGCGCTCGGGCGGCGGGGGGCGAGAAGGTGAGACAGGCGAACGTCAGCAGGCAGGCGAAGCCGGAGGGTGCCGCGAGGCGCACACGCGCCAGCAGGGTCTGGGACACTCGGTCTCCCGATGTAGGGCCACTCGATGGGCCGCGTCGCCACGCCCACAGCAGCGCGTCCATGCGCGCGCAGGCCGGAGTGGGTGGCCGCAGGTCCGGGGAGTCGGCGGAATATCAGCCGCCGCGCGCGGCTTGTCCAGCCGGCGCGGGGCTCGGTCGACGGGGAGTCGGGCGTGCTACCCCGCTGCGGCACGGCATGTTCCAGCCATACCGGGGGCGCGGCAGCAGAACGCCGGGAGCCCCTTCGGGCCCCCGGCGTCGGGTGCAGCGGGATCGGCGGTCAGGCCTGTGGTGAGACCACCGGCGCCGGGGCGCTCGGTGCCGTGACCCCGGTCTGGAAGTCGAGCTCCTCGCCCTTGCGTCCCACGCTCACGACCGAGCCCGGAGCGATCTGGCCGCGCAGGATGAACTCGGCGAAGGGATCCTCGAGCAGCCGCTGGATCGCGCGCTTGAGCGGCCGCGCGCCCAGTGCCGGATCGAACCCCTTGTCGATCAGCAGGTCGATCGCCTCCGGCGTGAGCTGCAGCCGGATCTCCTGGGCATCGAGCCGCTCCTGGAACTGCCCGATCAGGATGCTGACGATCTCCTTCATGTTCTCCTTGGTCAGGGCGTGGAACACGATGACGTCGTCGATGCGGTTGAGGAACTCGGGATTGAACGCGCGCTTCAGCTCGTCCTGCACGGTGGACTGGATCGCCTTGAACTGCTGCGCGGCGTTGTCCGCCTGCTTGAATCCGAGCTTGGCGCCGCCCGACAGGATCTGCCGGCCGCCGAGATTGGACGTCATGATGATCACCGTGTTCTTGAAGTCGACCTTGCGCCGCGAGCTGTCGGTGAGCACGCCGTC
>CADEFY010000041.1 GCA_902826705.1 uncultured bacterium | reverse complement strand
GCCCTCACCGCCCTGCTGCTCGCGATCGCCCAAGCGGCGCTCGCGGCCCCGCCGGTCACGCGCAACCTGCAGTTCCTGGCCAACAAGGACGACTACGCGGCGTTCGGCTACTCGGCGTGCTGGTCGTATGTGCACGGCGACGGCCGCGAGTACGCGATCATCGGCACCGGCAACGGCACGGCGATCTACAACGTCACGAACCCGGCCACCACCTACCAGGTGGGGTTCATCGCGGGGCCCACGTCGCTGTGGCGCGAGATGAAGTCGTATCGCAACTGGCTCTACATCGTCACCGAGGGCGGTGGCACGGGGCAGGGCCTGCAGATCGTGCGCATGACCAACCCCGAGGCGCCGGTGCTCGCGGCCACGTACACGGGCTCGTTCATCCGCTCGCACACCGTGTCGGTCGACACGTCACGCGCGATCCTGATCTGCAACGGCACCCGCAATGCGAGTGGCCTGGCCACCGGGCTGCGCGTGCTGTCGCTGGCCAACCCCGAGGCGCCCGTCGAGATCGGTGTATGGCCGCCCGGCGGCGCGGTACCGGTGTCGTCGAGCGACTACGTGCATGACAGTGTGCCGATCGGCAACCTGCTGTACGCCTCGTCGATCAACTCGGGCATCCAGCGCGTGCTCGACTTCACGAACCCGGCGGCTCCCACGCAGTGGGTGAGCTGGACGTACGGCGGCGCGTTCACGCACAACGCGTGGCCCGATGCCACGGGCAAGTGGTTGTACGTGACCGACGAGGTCAATGGCGAGCCGCTCAAGATCTTCGACATCACCACCGTCACCTCGCCCACGCTCGCCAACACCATCAGCGCCAATCCCCAGGCGATCGTGCACAACGCGCACGTGAACGGCACCGACCTCTGGCTGTCCAACTACACCGAGGGCATCCGCGCACTCGACCTGAGCGATCCGGCGCACCCGGCGGAGTGGGCCTACGCCGATTCCTACGCGGGCGCCTCGGGCGGGTTCTTCGGCGTCTGGGAGGTGTGCCCGTACTTCCCGAGCGGCACGGTGATCGCGAGCGACATGCAGAGCGGGCTCTACGTGTATCGCCCGCAGCGCGACTACGGCCTGGTGCGCGTGCACGTGTCGCTCGAGGGCACGGCGGCGGCGCGCGCTGCCGGTGCCTCGTGCGGCGGCGCCGAGCCCGGGTTCGCCACCGGGGTGCTGCACGCGGGCTGTTCGGCAGGCGGGTGCGGGTGCGGCGCGGACTGCACCTGCGAAGGGCATGAGGCGGCACTCGCGGCAGGGCAGGACTTCCGCGTGCGACTGCTGTCCCAGGGCGACTCGCTGCGCACGCCGGCCGACGGCATCGTGGTGTTCGCGCCCAGTCCCGGCAGCGAAGCCGTGGAAGTGAGCAAGTTCGGCTACTACACGCAGGTGGTGCCGGTCGACGTCGTGGACGGGGAGTCCGACACGCTGCATGTGGTCATGGTGGCCAAGCCGGCGGCCGACTTCACGGGCATCGTCCGCGATGCGGTCTCGACGGCGACGCTGTTCGATGCCGAGGTCGTGCTGCCGCAGTGGGGGCTGCATGACCACACCACGGCCGGCGGCGGGTTCGACCTGCCGCAGATCCCCGACGACGACTACGTGGTGAACGTGGCGCGACCGGGCTATGCACCGTTCACCTACCAGCGACGCATCGGGCCCGGCTTCGACAGCGAGGACTTCTCGCTGCAGCCGGCGGTCACGTGGCACGACTTCGAAGCGGCGAACGGCTGGACCATCGGCTTCTCGGGCGACAACGCCACGACCGGCCAGTGGGAGCGGGTCGAGCCGCTGGGCACTGGCGCGCGGTTCCCGGGCGACGGCCTGCGCTCCGCCGGCGCGCTCGGCGCGATCCCGCGCGGGCCCGCGGAGCGCAACCACGAAGGCCACGAGGAGGACGGCGCGGTGCCGGGCGACGTGCAGCCCGAGTTCGACCGCAGTCCCGAGGGCACCATCTGCTGGGTCACGGGGCAGGGCGCGACGCCGGGCTCGATCGGCGAGGCCGACATCGATGGCGGCCGCACGTCACTGGTCTCGCCGTACTTCAGCACGGCCGGCATGGCCGATCCCACGTTCGGCGCGTGGACCTGGTTCTACACCACCGATGTCGGCGCGGCGGACTACCTGCGCGTGTATCTCAATGCGTCGGGCAGTGGCACGTGGGTGCTGGCGTACGAGCATCGCGGCACGCGCAACCACTGGACCGGGATCGCGATCCCGGTGAACCAGTTCCTGCCCGCGGCGACCAGCTTCCGCGTGCGCTTCACCGCCAGCGACAGTGCGGCCGGCACCGTGACCGAGGCCGCGATCGACGACGCCGTCGTGTACGACCGCGCGCTGCCCGTGACGCACGTGGCGGAGTCGCCGCGACTCATGCTGCGCGCGCCGTGGCCCAACCCCGGATCGGGCGCCGTGCGCCTGAGCGTGGTGCTGGGACGTGATGGCGAGCTGGAAGCCGAGGTGCTCGACCTGCAGGGCCGCGTCGTGCGCACGCTCGCGCACGAGTTCGCCACGGCCGGCGAGCGCGAGATCGGGTGGGACGGTCGTGACACCGTGGGCCGCTCGGCGCCGCCGGGGCTGTACCTGGTGCGCGTGCGCGGCGGCGGCGAGCTGCGCACCGCGCGAGTGGTGCGCGTGGAGTGATCCGCCGCAGACGCTGAAGCGCCGGGCATCGCCGCGCGGGAGGAGTATCCTGCGCAGCGATGCCCATCCTGCCTGCGTCACCGCTCGAGCTGCTGCACACGATCGTCACGGGAGCGGTGTTCCTCGCGGCCGTGTGGAGTTTCGCGCGCGAGAAGCTGCCGCCCGACCTCACCGCGCTGCTGGCACTGCTGGCGCTGCTCCTCACCGGAGTGCTCACGCCCGGAGAGGCCTTCGCGGGGTTCTCGCATCCGGCCACCGTGTCCGTGGCCGCGGTGCTCGTGCTCTCCGCGGGGCTCGAGCGCACGGGGGCGCTCGAGGCGATCGCGCGGCGCGTGCTGGCCCCGCTCGGCCGCTCCGAGTGGATGCTCACCGCGGTCGTCATGCTGGCCGTGGGCGGGTTGTCGATGCTGATCAACAACACGGCGGCGGTGGCCGTGTTCATCCCGCTCGTGCTCGAGGCGTGCCGCCGCAGCGGGATCGGGCCCGGCCGCGTGCTGATGCCCATGGCACACGCCGCCACGTTCGGCGGCATGTGCACGCTGATCGGCACGTCGACCAACCTGGTGGTGCACGAGTATGCGCGCCAGCACGGGTTGTCGGGCTTCGGCATGTTCGAGTTCGCGGCCGTGGGGCTGCCCATGTTCGTCGCGGGCACCGCGTACATCCTGCTCGTGGGCCGGTGGTTCCTGCCGCAGGGCCCGCGGCCGGGCGCCGACGTCCTCGCGGCGCGCGGCGACTACGTGGCCGAGCTGACGGTGCCCATCGGCTCGGCGTGGGTGGGGCGCACGCCCACGGCGGCGCAGTTCGCGCGTGAGCACGAGGTGGTGCTGCTCGGACGCGCCGAGGATGCGACCGCGCTCGAGGCCGGCGAACATCTGCGTGTGCGCGGCCCGCTCGCGCGACTGCTCGCGCTGACGCAGGCCGGCCTCGAGCTGCACCGCCCCGCGCAGGCGAGTGGCGCGACGGACGTTCCCGAGAGCAGCTCCATGGCCGCCGCGACGCCGACCGCGACGCCCGCCGCGAAGCTCCCGCTCGCCGAGTTCGTCGTGCTGCCGGGCGCGATGGTCGTGGGACGCACGCTGCGCGAGACGCGTTTCGCTGACCGGTTCGGTGTGGTCGTGCTCGCCGTGCACCGGCCCGATGAGGCGCTCGCGACACTGCCCGACCGGCTGCTGCTGCGCGCCGGCGACGTACTGGTGGCCGAAGGCGGGGCCGACGCGCTGCGCACGCTGGCCGAGGCACGCGGCTTCCTCGCCATCGGCACCCCGCCGCGGCCCGAACCGCGCACGGGCCGACTGCTGGTGGCGGTGGGCACGCTCGTGGGCGTGATCACACTGGCCGCGGTGGGTGCGCTGCCGATCGTGACCGCGGCCGCCGCGGGCTGCGCCGTGCTCATGCTCACGCGCAACCTGCAGCCACGCGAGGCCTATGCGGCGATCGACTGGAGCGTGGTCTTCCTGCTCGCGGGCGCACTCGCGCTGGGCACCGCGCTCGAGAAGACGCACGTCACCGACGCGATCGCCCAGATGCTCGCGGGCAGTGCCACGCACCTGGGAGTGAGTGTGCTCGTGGCGGCGTTCTTCCTCACCGCCATGCTGCTGTCGGAGTTGATGTCCAACAGCGGCACTGCGGCGCTGCTGGCGCCGATCGCCGCCGGCACCGCAGCCGAACTCGGCGTCAACCCGATGGCGCTGCTGGCCGCCGTGGCATTCGGTTGCTCGGCCGCGTTCGCGATGCCCGTGGGGTACCAGACGAGCCTCATGGTCTACGGCCCCGGCGGCTACCGGTTCCGCGACTTCGTGCGCATGGGCCTGGCGCTCGACGTGCTGCTGGCGATCATCGCGCTCACGTTGATCCCGCGCCTCTGGCCGCTCCACGCAGGCGCCGGCGCGCCGTGAGCCGCGGGGCGGCTCAGCGGGCGGCTGCGAGCTGGTCGAGGACGAGGAAGCAGACCAGGTAGTCCCGCGCCTCGCGCGTGTGCAGGAAGTGCTGGCGCACGTGCTCGTGGCCCTCCGCACCCAGCCGGCGGGCCAGGGCGGGAGTGTCGACCAGCTCCACCATGCGCTGGGCGCAGCCCTCCACCGAGCGCACCAACAGGCCGGTGCGGCCGTGCAGCACCTGGAGCGGGATCCCGCCCACCGCGCTCGCGATCACCGCGCGCCGCTTCCACAGCCCCTCCGACACTGTGAGCGCGAACCCCTCGCGAAGCGATTTCTGCACGATGATGCGCGATCGGCGCTGCAGCGCGTTGATGACCCGGTGCGCATCGGGCGGCAGCGCCAGGATCGTCACATCTTCGCGGCCCGCCGCTCGTTCGCGGACCTCGGCCAGCACGGCGTCCCCCTCGGGGTCGTCGTCCGCCGTGCCGCCGGCCAGCACGAGGTGGGCCTCGATCCTCCGCCGTGCGAGCACGAAGGCCTCCAGCACTCCGAGCGGGTCCTTGAGTCGGTCGAATCGCGACACCTGGGTGATGAGCGGTCGATCCGCCGGCAGCGCGAAGGGTTCGAGCATCTCCTCGATCTCCGACGGTTCCAGCGGGCAGTTCTTGTCTGACAAGGGGTCGATCGAAGGAGGTGCCAGATAGGCCGGCGCCCGTGAGTCGTGGACGAACGCCGGATGGGAGTAGATCAGCCCGTCGAACTGCTCGACCCATGGCTGCAGCCGGGCCCACGTGCGGGGCAGCGCGTGCGAGAGATCGATGTGACACCGCCACAACCAGCGCTGCCCCGGCTGGCGCCGGTGTTCGATCAGCGCGGCAGGCTGCGGGTCATGGATCAGCACCAGGTCGCCGGGCAGCTCGAGGGTCGCTGCGGCACGCGCGTTGGTGTCGCGATAGTGCTGCTCGCCTGCGGCATCGAAGCGGGCGGGAAGGCCGTGCAGCTCGTTGTGCATCGCCTTGGTGTAGGCATAGAACTCCGGTCCACCCGGCATGACCTCCCACGTGGTCGGCACGCCGGCCTCCACCAGGAGGCGGACCAGGCGATGCAGGATCTCGGCGACGCCACCTCCCGTCGCCGTGGAGTTGACCATGGCGATGCGGTGCCCTCGCAGGCGCTTCGCGGCCGCCTCGAGCGCACGCACGGGCGCATCTCCTGCCACGTCGCGGTAGCGCTCGAGGAGCGAAGGGCCGTCGAGCGGGATGGCGACCCTCATGGCCGGTCGTCGGCGTGGGTGAGCCGGCGTGCCAACCGCCGCAGCACGGCGCGGGCGGTCGGACGATCCGCGTCCTCGTGCCCCTCGCGGTGCGCGAGCCTCCTCGCCATGCGGGACCGCCTCCAACCGCCCAGCACGCGGCCCCTCAAGGAGTGCAGGGACGGCTCGGTGCGCCGCGCGCGTGCACAGGTCTCCGCCAGCCGCGGCTCTCCGATCGACTCCAGCCAGCGGCAGAGTGTGGGAGGGTGGCCGGATCGGAACGGTTCCTCGATCAGATGCCAGAACCAGACGGCGGCGCTCGCTGCCGACATCTGGTCGAGGAGGGTGTCAGGGTCGGCGACCTCGACCTCGAGCAGATGCACGGAGTCGACGGCATGCAGCCGGAAGGCCTCCGATCCGGGCGCGACGTGGTCCCCATCGCTCCGGCGCATGGCGGACACCATCGCCGCCCGCAGGGCCGCCGGGTCGGAGTCTGACTCCGCACAGGCGAGCGCGACGCGCTCCGCTGCCACGGGATCGCGGAGCACCTCGGCGATCCAGCGGGAGAAGTCGTCGAGACGTCGCTCCATGGCATGCGGAGCACGCAGCGCGGGTTGGAGCACGTGGAGCAGCAACGACGAGGCGTCGGCCTGTTCGACCATGCTCGCCAGCGAGCGCAGGTCGACCGCGCTCGCGGGGGTGACGCGGATCGCGTGCGCCACATCGAGCAACCGGTAGGTCGGAGCGGCGCTCATCGCGGACGATCGGGGGCGTCGTCGTGCATCGACCGCAGCAGTTCGACCAGGAAGTCGCGAGCCAGTTCGCGGCAGCCGAGCCCGAAGGCCAGCGCGAACGCCAACCCCGCCGAGGCCACCACCGTGACGGTGAGTGCGGTGAGCACCTGGGCCGCGAGTCCGAGCTGCTCCACGGACAACAGCACGGCGAACACGCCGAGCACCGAGGTCACGACGCGGCCGGCGACCTGTCCCGAGAAGCCCCCGGACTCGAACAGGCGACTGGCGGTCCAGCCGAACGCCAGCGACAAGAGCAACCCGGCGATGAGCACGATCGCGGCGACGGTCACGCGGGGCAGCAGGTCGGAGATGCGCTGCGCGACGGCGGACGAGAGCCCGAATCCGTACAGGTCCGCAGCGAGCAGCGCGAAGGCCAGCAGCACGGTCCAACGCACCGCCCACGCGAGCAGTGCGCTGGTGGGGACGCGGGGCTCACCGGCGCTCCACAGGCGGCGGAGCCCCGCGTCCACGCGAGTCGCACGGCACAGCACGAGCGTCAGATGCGCCGCCGCGCGTGCGACCAGGATGCCGATCAGCAGCAGGGCGAGGGCGAGGGCCCCCGCGAACAGGGCCTCGCCGCCATGTTCCGCGACCTCGCGCAGGCGCAGGCCCAGACGTTCCACGGCAGTAGAGGTGGGAAGCGCGTTCATCCGGCTCCTCCGGGGTTCGGGTCCGAGCGTGACGTCCGCAGGGCGAGGCGCTGCCACAGGTCGAGGAACTCGATGGCCCAGTCGTGGACGGTGCGACGCAGCACGGTCTCGCGCAGGTCGGCCATGCGCGTGCGCCGATCGGCCGCGGGATCCTCGAGTGCGGCGCGGTACGCCTCGGCGAGGGCATCGATATCGAACGGCGACGCGAGGTGCGCGCGTTCCAGCTCGCGTGACGCGCCGGCGAACGGGGACAGCACCAGCGCGCCCTCGCCGTCGGTGCAGGCCGCCACGTACTCCTTGGCCACGAGGTTCATGCCGTCATGCAGCGGCGTCACGGCGCACACATCCGCGAGCCGGTACAGCGGCACGATGTCCCGGAAGTCGAGTGAATCCTCGAGCAGGACCACGCTCTGCCCCTCGCGGCGTGGGAAGCGGCGCTGCAGGCGGGCGGCCTCCCAGCGGACCTGCCGCTGCACGGCCTGGTACTCGGGCAGTCCGATGCGGCTCGGCACACCCACCTGCACGAAGACCGCACGCCCGACCCAATGCGGATGCCGCTCGAGCAGACGACCGAACGCCTTCAGCCGCTGGGGAACGCCCTTGGTGTAGTCCAGGCGGTCCACGCCCAGGATCACCTTGGCGGTGCCGATCCCCAGCCGCTCGCGCCACGCCTGTTCCGCCGCGCGCGTCGAGGGGGCGTCCGCGAGATCGCCGATCTCCACGGCGGGCACGCCGATCGGGACCGCGCGCACCCACGTCCGGTGCCCCTGTCGGTCGATCGCCATGCGCTCGAAGTCCACCCGAGCCTCGAGCGTGTCGGCGACGCACTGCAGGAAGTTGAGCGCGTGGCCGCGGATGTGGAACCCGAGCACGTCGTTCGCCAGCATCCCCTCGAGCAGTTCGCTGCGCCACGGCAGCACGCGGAACACCTCGGGGGACGGCCAGGGGATGTGCCAGAACAGCGCCAGGCCCAGATCGGGGCGACGCTCACGCAGGGTTCGAGCCGCGAGCGCGAGGTGGTAGTCCTGCAGCCACACCATCCCATCCCCCGGCCCCACCTCCTCGATCGCGGCTTCCGCGTACCGACGATTGACCTCGCGATAGCGCTCCCAGGCGTCCGCATCGAATCGGGGCCGCACGAACACCACGTGGCAGAGCGGCCACAGCATGCTGTTGGCGGCTCCCGCGTAGAACAGCGTGTGGTCGGTCTCGTCCAGCCAGATGCGGCGCAGCGTGTATCGCGGCTGGTCGGGAGGGCACGGCAGCCGGCCCTCGGCATCGGCGGTCTCTCGCGCCGCGCTGCCGCTGCCGTGTGCGACCCATGCAGCCCCGACTGCTCCAGCGAGGGCGTCGAGTGAGACCGTGAGGCCGCCCGCGTTGCGCACGGCGGTGATCGAACCATCCGCAGCGCGATGGTGGGACCACGGCTCGCGGTTCGAGACGAGCACCAGGCGGCGCCCGCCCAGGTGCGCGCGCGCCCACTTCTGGAGTTCGTCGGTCCCCGTGCGCTGAGGACTGTCGGCCCGTCGTGAGGCGATCCGCGAGGCTTCACGCAGTGCATGTCGGAGTGATCGCTGCATCGATCGAGACTAGTCCGCACCGGCGTCGCGGACGTCCGCAGAAGGTGTCTCGCGCGCGATCCGTCGCGTCAGGCCGCTCGTTGCAACGGCCTGACAGTTGACCCGAGCGAGCCGTGTCACTACTGAGAGGGAGTGGGCGAGCCTGGGATCATGGGCGCGTCCCGAGAGGAGGTGTCCGGATGAGTTCGCCGACCCCGCTCTGGCGTGCGCTGCATGCGCTCGCCGCTCGCCTTCGCCGCGCCTCGGTGCTCGCGATCGGGAGCGACTTCGACGGGACGCTGGCCGAGATCGTCGAACACCCCGATCTGGCGGCGATCTCGCCTCGCGCGCGCGCGATCCTGCAGCGGCTGGCCGAGCAGCGCGGTGTGCACGTGGGCGTCTTCTCGGGGCGGCGCGTCTCCGACCTGGTGCAGCGCGTGGGAGTGGAGCCCGTCTGGTACTCGGGCGTGTGCGGCCTCGAGGTGCGCGACACGTCGCGTGTGCGCCACGATCCGCCGATCGAGAGCGGCGGTGTCCCCGCGTCGCTCCTGGACTCCCTTCGCGCCTGGTGTGACACGCACCCGGGGACCTGGGTGCAGGACAAAGGGCGCGCCATCGCCGTGCACTACCGCCAGCTCCCCATGCGACTGCAGGCAGCGTTCTCAGCGGGAGTGCGGCGCAGGCTGCGCCCCCACCGGAACCAGGTGCAGGCGGAGCCCGGCAAGAAGGTGTTCGAGATCATGCCCGCCGTGGCGCTCGACAAGGGCTGGGCGCTCGAGCACTGGCTGGCCGGCCTGCCCGCCTCCCCCGTCGTGGTCTACATGGGAGACGACATCAACGACGAGCGCGCCTATCCGTTCGTGCGCGCACGCGGAGGCATCGCGATCACGGTCGCGCGTCGCTCGAGCACGGCGGAGTTCAGCGTGCCTTCGCCGACCGATGTCCTCTGGTGGCTCGAGTGGCTGTCGCAGGAGTGGGCTGCGATCCGGATCGAGCGGGGCACGGAGGGACATGACTGAGCGCCGCGTCCCCGCCGCGCTCGACCGCGGCCGGCGATCGCGGTATCAAGGGGCCCGATGAGGACCCTCACCCGTCTCCGCCCGTTCGTGCCGCTCATGGCCGTCGGTCTCGTGCTCGCGCATGTCGCACGCGCGGCCGCAGCGCCGGGCGGGGTGGACATGCTGCCCGTGCTCGAGGCGCTGGTGGTCATCCTCGTGGCCGCCAAGCTCGGCGGTTCGCTGTTCGAGCGATTCGGGCAGTCGGCGGTGCTGGGGGAACTGCTCGCGGGCATCGTGCTCGGCAATCTCACGCATGTGGGCTTCCCGTTGTTCGCCGAACTCGCCCATCTGCCCGCCCTCGAGGTGCTGGCGCAGCTGGGGGTGCTGTTCCTGTTGTTCGCCGTGGGGCTCGAGTCCGATGTGGGCAAGATGGCCAAGGTGGGCGCCTCGGCGATGCTCGTGGCCACGCTCGGCGTGGTCACGCCCATGCTGCGCGGGTGGGGACCGGCGCGGGTCTTCTTCCCCACGCACGATCCACTCACGCACTGGTTCGTGGGTGCCACGCTCGCGGCCACGAGCGTGGGGATCACCGCGCGCGTGCTCGGCGACCTGAAGCGCGCGGACAGCCCCGAGGGCCGCATCATCCTCGGCGCGGCGGTGATCGACGATGTGATGGGGCTGGTGGTGCTCGCGGTGATGACGGGCATCATCGCGGCCACCAACTCGGGCGGGCAGTTCGCCGCCATGGATCTGGTGGTGATCGTCGCCAAGGCGCTCGGGTTCCTGGTCGCGGCCGTGGTGGTGGGCCGTCTCGTGTCCAAGGCCGCATTCCGGTTCGCGAGCGTGTTGCACGGGCAGGGACTCCTGCTCAGCTTCGCGCTGGCGTTCTGCTTCCTGCTCGCACTGCTCGCGCAGATGGCCGGGCTCGCGGCGATCGTGGGCGCGTTCGCGGCCGGACTGGTGCTCGACGAAGTGCACTACGCCGACCTCAAGGCGCGCGACCACCACCAGCGCGACCTGCACGGCCTGCTCGATCCGCTGTCGCAGTTCCTGGTGCCCATCTTCTTCGTGCTCATGGGCCTCAAGGTGGACCTGTCGGTGTTCGGCAACCTCGGCGTGCTCGGGTTCGCGGGGGCGCTCACGGTGGCCGCGATCATCGGCAAGCAGGCCTGTTCGTTCGGCGTACTCGAGAAGGGGCTCGACAAGCTCGCGGTGGGGCTCGGCATGATCCCGCGTGGCGAGGTGGGCCTGATCTTCGCGCAGATCGGCGCCACGCTGCATGTGCACGGCGAGCGCGTCGTGGACGACGCGGTGTTCTCGGCGGTGGTCGTGATGGTGGTGCTCACCACCGTCTGCACTCCGCCGTTGCTCGTGTGGCGGTTGCGCAGGTAGCAGCCGTTGCGAGGGCATGACGATCGCGAGCCCCGGCAGGCGCATGTATCGGGCGCTGGCTCACCTTCCCACCGACGGAGGTCCCCGCATGTCCTCGCCCATCTCGCGCCGTGAGGCGCTCAAGACGCTCGCCCTCGCCGGTGCCTCACTGGCGCTGACGCAGGCCCCCGAGGCCCTGGCGCAGACCCCGGTCGCCAAGCCGGCGGCCGGCGCCGCGGGCGCGACGGCCGCACCGACGGGGCCGTTCACGCTGCCGCCGCTGCCCTACGCGGTCGATGCGCTCGAGCCCTACATCGACGCGCAGACCATGACGATCCACCACGACAAGCATCACGCCGCGTACGTGGCCAACCTCAACAAGGCCGTCGCGGGCAAGCCGGAGCTCGAGAAGAAGTTCCTCGAGGAGCTGCTCACGAGCCTCGACCAGCTTCCGCCGGACGTGGCCAAGGCGGTGCGTAACCAGGGCGGCGGGCACATCAACCACTCGCAGTTCTGGACCAGTCTCTCCAAGACCGGCGCGCGCGCGCCGAGCGCGGAGCTGGCCAAGGCGATCGCGCAGCGCTGGAACACGTTCGAGGCGTTCCGTGCCGAGTTCGATGCCGCGGCCATGAGCGTGTTCGGCAGTGGCTGGGCGTGGCTCACGCTCGATGCCAAGCACAACCTCGAGATCCTCACGCTCCCCAACCAGGACTCGCCGATCATGTCCGGCCGGACGCCGCTGCTGGGACTCGACGTCTGGGAGCACGCGTACTACCTCAAGTACCAGAACCGGCGCGCGGACTACGTGGCCGCGTTCGCACAGGTGGTGGACTGGGACGTGATCACCGCGCGCTACGTGGCCGAGGCCGGCGGTCACTGAGGCGAATCGTGCAGATCGCCCGTTGTGGCGATCGCCCCGGGTGGGCTCGCCCACTGTGCCAGCCCACCCGAGAATGCCGCTCGCGGCCGCCGTGCGCGGTGCAACGCGCACCCGCAAGTGGTTGAACGGCTTGCGCTGACCGGGGCATGCGAGCGCGCGTCGCGGGCGGCACGGCACGTGCGGTGAGGGAGGAGTATCGATCCACACGAGCTCCTTCCCCCGAACCGCGGAGGCTGGCCCGCTCATCAGTCCGAGGCGTCACATGCGGACGAACCATCACACCGCCGCTGGAGAACGCGGCATCGCTCTGGTCAGTTCGGTCCTGGTGATCCTGATGTGCTCGCTGCTGATGGCCGCCTTCATGTCCAAGGTGACCTCGGAGCGCAACAAGTCCAGCAACGTGCAGGTGTCGCGCGTCTCGCTGTACGCCGCAGATGCCGGCGTACGCACGGCGCAGCAGGTGATGAACAACGCCGTGCAGGCCCGGCTCGACAGTGTCACGGCGGCCTGGAGCGGCAGTGGCGCGATCATCACCGACCCGGGCAACTTCTTCTCGGGCATGCCCACGACGATCACGAACACGGGCCCGGACTTCAACGCGTCGATCTCGGTGGCGTTCCAGGGCAGCGCCATCTCGCCGATGACCCAGACGTTCGACTACCGCTACACGATCACGTCGAACGGCACGGGGGGCGGATTCGGCCGGCGCTCGGTGCAGAGCACGGGCGTGATGCGCGTGAGCGCCTCCCGCGGCTCGTTCACCGACTATCTGGTGTACACGAACCAGCACACGACGCCGTCGGGCTCGGCGATCTGGTTCACGTCGTCGACGCGCTTCGACGGCCGTGTGCACTCCAACGGACGTCTGCGGTTCGCCTTCCAGCCGCAGTTCGCCGACCTGGTCACGAGCGTCAGCCGGGATGCGGCCTACTACAACAACGGCGACACCCGCACGCTGGACGCCGACAACAACGGCACGCTCGACGTGCCCGTGTTCGGGGGCGGCTTCAACCGCGGCGCGCCGGACATCGCGCTTCCGGAGAACGCCTTCAGTCAGATGAATGCGGCGCTCGGCCTGTCGCCCGAGGCGACGTCCGCGCCTTCCAACTCCACCATCAACACGCAGCTCGGTCTGGGCAGTGCGAGCACCGCTGCGCCGGATGGCATCTACCTCGTGAACGCCGCCGGTGCGGTCACGGGCGGCCTGTTCGTGCAGGGCGAGCTGAGCCAGTGCCGGCTCTCGATCGATGCGAACGGCAACCAGGTCTACACCATGGTGCAGGGCTCCACGACGCGCACGATCACCGTGGACCGCCTGAACAACATGACCAAGGTGCAGAGCGGCGCCAGCCTCACCACCTACACCGGCGTGCCGCGTGGCGTGATGTACGTGAATGGCCGGATCGCGGACCTTCGTGGCCCGGACCGGGTGAGTGGCGCGGTGGTGCCCGCAGTGGCGCGCGACACCAAGCTGCTCATCGCGTGCGAGTCCGACATCGTGGTCCAGCGCGACATCACGTGCGCGGACTTCGAGGCGGGCACCAACGTGCTCGGGCTGTTCAGCACCGACGGCTCGGTGCGCGTGGGCACCTCGGCGCCCGACAACATGCACCTGGACGCGTTCGTGATGGCCGCCGCGTCGGATGGTGCCTTCACCGTGGACAACTACAACGAGGGTTCGCCGCGTGGGGACTTCTTCCTCCGTGGCGGCATGGTGACCGAGTTCTACGGGGCGTTCGGCACGTTCAACGGCGATGCGCGCCGCAGCGGCTATGGCCGCCAGTTCAACTACGACGCGCGCGGTGTGGTGCCTCCGTACTTCCCCACGACCAACCGCTTCGAGGGCAATGCCCCAACCGCGCGCACCATGACGTGGGTGGAGCTGTGATCGAGTAGCGCCCGCGCAGCACGGATACGACGAGCCCCCGCGACAGATCGGGTCGCGGGGGCTCTCGCGTCACTTCCGTGCGTGCGTGTCGTCAGCCCTGCGCGCGCTCCTTGGCCTTCTCCATGGCCTTGCGCAGCGCGATGGCCATGGGCGACTCGGAAGGACCGGTGTCGCGCGAGGCGAACGCACGCCAGTCGTCGCCGCCGCGCCCGCCGCGATCGCCGCCCGCACCGCGACCACCACGATCTCCGCGGTCACCGCCACGCCCGCCGCGATCGCCGCCGCGGCCGCCACCCGGGCGTCCGCCGCCATGACCCTCGCCGCGACTCTCGCGGCGTCCGCCGCCGCCGCCGGCGCCCACACCGCCCTCGGACGCACCCTCACCGCGCGGTCGGCGCGG
>CADEFY010000040.1 GCA_902826705.1 uncultured bacterium | reverse complement strand
TCATACCCACCCCCTCGCCCCTTCACTGCACAAGCGGGCAGTATGCCCCTGCGGCCCACCCGGGAAAAGGCATTTCAGCGAGCTCAGGCATACCCGGCCGGGGGCATGCGGAGCGGCGAGTCTGAGGGCTGGCGCAGCCAGGATGGCGAAGCCAGCCCTCAGCCTCAGCGAGGTGGAGCAGGATGCGGAACCGAGCGGCCGCGGAGCATGCCCCCGGCCGGGTATGCCGTTGAAGGATGAGGGTCCACGCGCTTGGCGCCCTCTACTCCAACGACCGCTTGGTCGGCTCGAACCCGCTCACCACCCAGTCGCCATCACGCGCCTGGAACGAGATCCGGTACGCCTCCTCGCGGCCGCGGAAGAACACCATCTCGAGCGCGCTCTCGTCCGTGGCCGGGGCCACGCGCCAGCGCCCGCGGCCCCCCTCGTCCCAGCCGAAGCGGCGGGCGAAGTCCACGAGCGCCGGATCGGTGACGAACCGTTCCGCTCGCGCATGATCGCCCGAGACCAGGGCGGCGATGAACGCCGTGAACGTGGCGTACGGCGAGGGCACCCACTGGTCGTCGGTGCGGCGGAAGCCCTTATCGCCCCACTCGTAGCGCGCCTCGTGGAACACATGCGGACAGGTGGCGCACTCATCGAAGTACGGCGTCGCCTTGTACGTGCGCGTCGTCACGTCCACACCGCGCTCCCCGGCCACGAACTCGCCCGTGCCGGTGCCCCCCAGCGAATCCGACGGCAGGTGCTGCACCAGATCCCAGCGGCCACCCGCCGCGTACTTCCAGACCATGAGCACCGGTTGCGCACCTGCGCCGATGCGGCGGTCGAGGAGCGCCGCGGTGTGCGAACTGTCGCCGGGCGCGCCGTCGTTGCCGAAGCCTCGCGTCGCCACATCCACGAGACGGAGTCCCGCGCCCTCGAGCGGCTGGAATCGCACGTCCTCACCGGCACTCCAGAAGAGATACGGCCACGTGCGCCCCATGGCCTCGATGCGCGAGAACAGGTTGATCACCAGCGCGCGATCGGAACCGGCCACCTCGGCGCCCACGCCCAGCGAGTCGAGCACGCCCTGCGCGCGCTCGCGCCACGGCGCAGCCGGGCGCAGCCGCAGCGCCTCGTGCACCACGCGCGCACTCGCGGCTGCCGCTTCGTCGTCGGCGCCCTCCTCCCACTGCCGCACCGCTTGGCGCGCCAGCACGGTGAACGAGTCCGGCACGGTGGCCAGCGAGTCGGCCTCCGGCGGCACCAACTGCGGCGTGCGATCGCAGCTCGCGAGCAGGGCACCACAGGTCGCGAGGAGCACGAGCCGCCAAGCGAGGATCAGCGGGCGCATGCGCATCAGCCGCCGCTCGCGGGGTTGCGACCGACCACGACGGGCTTCCAGTCGCGGATCACCCAGCGGCCATCGCGGATCACGAAGTGGAAGATCCATCGCCTGGGCCCGCCATCGCCATGCACCTTGAGCGCGAGCCACTCCGGCCACGGCTGGCGCTCCTCGCCGTACTCCACGGTCCACGCGCCGCGCACGCGCGTGCGCCCCCAGCCCGTGGCGTACGCCTCGTCGAGCCGGCTGCGGTCGGCGATCAGCCGCGCCGTGCCTTCGCGGTCATTGGCCATGAGCGTGAGTGCGAACAGTCGCAGGGTCGCGATCGGGCCCGGCAGCACGCGCGCGTCATGCGGCACGAAACCCTCCGGCCGCTCGGTGAAGATGTGCTCCTGCATCAGCTGCGGCGTGCCGCGCTCGAGCACCAGGAACGAGTCGGGCTCCACGCGCTGCGTGTGGATCATCTCGGGGGCGCCGTCCTGGTTGATGTCGATGAACGCCACGTCGCCGCCCGCACCGAGTTCGGGACCGTGGCCCTCGTACTGCACCAGGTTCCACACGAACCCCTCAGGGCTCAGGCGCAGGAACTTGAACCCGAATCGCGCCTCGGGCTCACGGCGCGTGTAGACCACGGCCGCCGCATACGGCCCGCTGGTGCGGCCCGTGTACCACGCGCGCAGCCGCGGCTTGATGCCCGCGGGGAAGCTGATGCCCTGCATGCGCAGGTCGTCGCCGCGGTACCACATGAGATAGCCCACCGCGCCCGAGGCGGGGCGGTACGGGTTGCGCACCAGCACGAACGCGATGCTGGGCTGTGCCGGATCGACCACCACATCGACGTCGGCTCCGAGCGAGTCGAGTGTGCTCTCGACGCTCGGTGCGAAGGCCATCTGGCTGCGACCGAGTCGGCGCAGCAACCGTCGTGCACCATTGGCCACCAGCTCGAAGGCCTGCACATCGCGGCCGGTCAGGCTGTCGCCCGCCTGCTCCTGGAACCGCACCCTGGCCGAGGCCACGAACCGCGTGACCGAGTCGGTGGTCGCCGGCGTCCACGGCTGTGCGCGCTGCGCGAGCGCGGGCGCAGGCGCCACGGACAGTGCGAGGCACAGGGCGGGACCCGCGAGAAGCGGGTGTGTCACGGCACGCAGTGGGGCGATCATGGGCACCATCTTCGCGGCGAGCATCGGGCGGTCAAGCGGCAAGCGCCGTGCGCAGGCATTCCTCACGCGCTCTTGTCATTCCGCGCGAGCGAGCGCCGGAGTCGACGGGACATCGCGCCGGAGGTACACCACGACCGCGCGTGCCGGCGTGACGCTCGAGAGCGCGGTGCCGATCGTGCGCGGGGCGAGCCACTGGATCCCCGGCAGGCCGCGTCCGCGCGCGCTCTGCTCGAGCCACGCGCCGATCGCCGCGGTGCGCAGCATGGCGGTGGCGGGCGTCTCACACGGCTCGCAGGCGCCGAGCGAACCCGTGGGATCGGGGAACGGCGGCCCGATCCAGCCGAAACTGCACGCGGTGAAGTCGGTGGTGGTCACGCTCGCGGTGAGCGGGTTGGTCGCGAGGCTGTCCGCATAGCCGGGCTGCAGCGGCACGTAGAGCCGCGCGGACTCGACCGCGAGGGTGATGGGGAAGCCGCTCGGCAGCCGGAAGTGCGTGGCGAGTGTGTGCTCGGGGCCGGTGAACTGCGCGACCTGGTTGCAGTACTGGATGCGCGGCGTCTGGAAGCGCGAGCCGCCGTAGTCCGTGTTGGCCCACACCAGCGAGTCCACGGGCCAGCCCTCGGGGAATGTCTGGAACGACCGCACCCGGCCCACGAGTCGCTCACCCGTGAGCGTGTTCTCGGTGGTCACCGACCAGTAGACGCGCGTGCCGCGCGGCCATGCGGCGCGCGGGAAGTAGCCGAGCGCCGTGCCGCGCTGGAGCGCGGGGAGCGTGCGGTTGGCGACCGCCCCCGAGTCGCTGGAGGCGTACACCTCGTGGATCAGCGTGTTCGTCACGCCGCCGTTGCCCCCCCAACCGAGCATGACGAGCGGGCCTTCGAAGGTGACCGAGTCGGGGTAGAGGTACGTGGGTCGGCGCAGGCTGTTGGTCTTGAACTGGAAGAACCGCCGTTCACCGAGCGTGGTGCCGTCGAGCCCGGCGATGGAGGCTGCGAACTCGACCGTGTAGGTGCGCTGCAACTGCAGCACCACGCGGGGCCGCAGCCGGATGCGGCGCGGCACGGCCTCGTAGCTCACCGTACAGGGCAGACGCTGCGTGTCGAGCTTGAGGAACACGCTCGTGCTGTCGACCGAGCTGGCCTCGAGCGCGCGATCGAAGCCGGCCCAGATCTCGGTGTCGTACACCACTCCCTCGCTGCGCGCCGCGGGCACGGAGACCACGATCTGCGGCCCGTCGGTGGGCGCAGGCGGCGGGGGCTCGAGCGGGCCAGCCGCCTCCTTGCTGCATGCCGTCAGTGCGAGGAGCAGCGCGAGGCCGACGAGTCGGACACGGGGTGTGTGGCGCATGAGGCCGGGGATTGTCGCGTGGCGAGTGGCCATGGGGCAAGCTGTCCCCATGTGCACCTTGATCCTCGGACGCGACGTCCTGGGACCGCGCACGGTCGTGGTCGCCACGAACCGCGACGAGGACCCTGCGCGGCCGAGCGCGCCCTGCGCCCGGCTCGTGCCGGGCCAGCCGGTCGCCGGCGGCCGTGACCTGCGTTCGGGCGGAACATGGCTGGCGGTGCGAGGCGGCGCGGCTCCCGCGGCCGCCGCGCTGCTCAACCGCCGACCGGACCCCGACGCACCGGCGCCCTCGCGCTCGCGTGGCGAGCTGCCGCTGGCGCTGATCACCGCGGCCGATCCGCATGACGTGGCGTTCTCGCTGCTTCGGACGTCCGCGTACGGCCCCTGCACCGCACTCTGGCTGGCCCCCGACGGATGCTGGTCCCTCGCACTGGAGCACGGCCGGGGGCGCGTGCGCCCGATCGGATCGGGCTGGCATGTGATCACGCATGCCGAACTGGACGACCGCGACGAACCGCGCACGTCGTGGCTGCTGGAACAGCTCGCGGGCTTCGCGCCCGCCTCGCTCGAGGCCGCGTGGGAGCGGCTCACCGCGCTGCTCGCCTCGCATGGCGAGCAAGGCGGACCCGGCGTGTGCCAGCATGAGGGCGCGATGCAGACGGTGTCGGCCTCGCGCGTCTGGCTCAGCCCCGAGCACGCGCGCCTGGCGCAGTGCGAGGGCCGGCCGTGCGAGCTGCCGTTCGCGGGCCACGACGACCTGCTCACCGAGCCGGTCCACGATCGCTGAGGAGGGAGTCATGTCGCTCGCGGGACAGGTGGCGTTGATCACCGGAGGCAGCCGCGGCCTGGGGCTGGCGATCGCCGAGGCGCTGGGTGCCGCGGGCGCACGCGTGGCGGTGCTGGCCAAGGGGCGTGAGGAGCTCGACCGCGCCGCGGCATCGCTCGCCTCGCGGGGCATCGACGTGATGGCGCGATCGACCGACGTCACCGATGCGGCCTCGGTGGACGCCGCGGTCGCCGCGGTGCGCGAGCGCTGGGGGCGGCTCGATGCGCTCGTGCTCAACGCCGGCACATGGCAGGGCGCGCCGATCGTGAACACGACCGAGGCACAGTGGGATCTGCTGTTGGGTCTGAATCTCAAGGGCGCGTTCCTCACGCTGCGCGCGGCGCTGCCGCTGATGCAGGCGGCCAAGCGCGGCACGGTGGTCGGCATCAGCTCGATCGGCGGCCTCACCGGGCAGCCGGGTTCGGCGGCCTACGCGGCGAGCAAGTGGGGGCTGCGCGGCCTGCTCGAGTCGGCGGCGCTCGAACTCCAGACTGACGGCATCCGCGTGAGCGTGGTGTACCCGCACAACATCAACAGCGCTGGGCGCGCGCTCGACTCACCCGAGGCGCGCCGAAGCAATCTCGACCCCGCCGACATCGCCGCCACCGTGCTGCATCTGGTGAGTGCGCCGGCTCACGTGAGCTTCCCGCACGTCGACGTGTGGCCGATCGCCGCCGGCATCGGCGTGCGCGGCTGACGCGCGCGCGATGCGTCGGCTACCATGCGCGACGCGACGGGCGTGGGGCCCGTGAGCAGCGGAGGGCCGCACGTGGTTCCGATCCAGGCGATCGTGTTCGACCTCGACAACACGCTCACCGACTTCATGAAGATGAAGGAAGTGGCCATCGAGGCCGCCATCGACGGCATGATCGACGCCGGGTTCCGCATCCCGCGCGACCAACTGCGTGCACGCATCGACACGCTGTACCGCGAGCTGGGCCTGGAATCGCAGCGCGTGTTCGACGAGCTGCTGCAGCGCGAGTTCGGCGAAGTCGACCCCAAGATCCTCGCCTCGGGGATCGTCGGCTATCGCCGCGCGCGCGAGTCCGCGCTGGTCACCTACCCGCACGTGCACCTCACGCTGCTCGAGCTGACCAAGCGCGGCATCCGGTTGGGTGTGGTGTCCGACGCGCCGAGGCTGCAGGTGTGGCTGCGCCTCTGCTATCTGCAGCTGCAGCATGTGTTCGACGCGGTGGTCACGTTCGACGACACGGGCGAGCGCAAGCCCTCCCCTGCGCCGTTCCGCGAAGTCCTGCGTCGGCTCGACGTGGCGCCCGAGCGCTCGATGATGGTGGGCGACTGGGCGGAGCGCGATGTGGTGGGCGGCCGCAGTCTCGGCATGCGCACGGTGTTCGCGCGCTACGGCGACACGTTCGACACCAAGGAATCGGGCGCCGACCATGAGATCGACGATGTGTTCCAGCTCGTGCGCATCGTGGACGAGCTGAACGGGACCCCGCCCGGATCGCGGGGTGGTACTGCCAAGGAGACGACATGAGCAATGAGAAGGTCCGCGCCTCGCGCGCCAAGGTGTACGCCACGCCCGACGGAGTGGCCGGCGACGGCCAGTTCCATGTGTACGTGTACGACGTGTTCAACGAGAAGTTCCTGCCCGGCAAGTCGTTCGAGAACGTCGAGCGGGCGGTGCAGTTCCAGCGCAAGGAGCAGGAGCGCATCTACCTGATCCAGGAAGCCGAGCCGGAGCTGTTCGACCTGCCGTTCCTCTCGCACGACCCCGCATTGCTCGACCGCGTCGAGAAGGACGCCGAGTACCGCAAGAAGCTCGTGCGCGACCTGGCGCATTACGCGCGCGGGCGCGGCCGCCGGCACGGATGAGAGTGCTCACGGCCGCGGAGGCACGCGGCCTGGATGGGCGTTCGATCGCGAGCGGCCGTGTGAGCGGCGCGGCGCTGATGCAGCGCGCCGGCGACGCGGTGGCCGAGGCGATCGCCGCGCGGTGGGGCGAGCCGCTCGCGTGGCGCGTGCTGGTGCTGTGCGGCGCCGGCAGCAACGGCGGCGACGGGTTCGTGGCCGCGCGGCGCCTGCGCGCGATGGGCGCGATGGTGCGCGTGGCGGCGCTGGGGCCGCGAGATGCGTGCGTGGGAGACGCGCGGGCGCACCGCGACGCGATGGAGGCGGCAGGGATCGCCGCCGAGGACGCCGTCACACCGGCCGCACTCGAGGCCATCGTGAGCGCGGGACCGTGGGATGTGGCGATCGATGCGATGCTCGGCACGGGCGCACAGGGCGCGCTGCGTGGGCCCGTGGTTGCCGGCGCGTCGGCGCTGACACGTCTGCACGCCGCGGGCACACGCGTGGTGGCGGTGGACCTGCCGACGGGGGTGTCGGCCGACGATGGTGCGCTGCAGGCCGGCGCCGTCCGTGCGGACCTCACGATCACCTTCGGTGCGCTCAAGCGCGGCCATGTGCTGCACCCGGGTGCCGGCGCATGCGGCGAGGTGCGCGTGGCCGACATCGGGCTCGACGACGCCGGCGCGCTCGGCGTGGCGCGGCTCGCGGCCGCAGACGTCGCTGTGACCCTGCCGCGGCGCGACGCGCGCGCGCATAAGGGCGACGCGGGCCGCGTGCTGGTGGTGGGCGGCGCGGCGGGCATGACCGGCGCCGCGCTGCTGGCGGCGCGCGGCGCCTACCGCGCGGGCGCGGGCCATGTGCGCGCGTGTGTGCCCGCGAGCGTGGCCGACCATCTGCTCGCCGCCTGCCCCGAACTCATGAGCGTGGCGTGTGGCGAGACGTCCGCGCGATCGCTCGCCGCGAGCGGCCTTGCGGACGTGCTCGCCGAGGCAGCCACCGCCGACGCGGTCGTGCTGGGCCCCGGCCTGTCGCGCCATGCGAGGAGCGCGGCGCTCGTGCGCGCCCTCGTGCCGGCGATCGGATCACCTCTCGTGCTGGACGCCGACGCGCTGCATGCGTCGTCGCCTGCGGCCGAGGCGCTGGTCGCGTGCGTGCGCGCCCGCACCGCCGCCACCGTGCTCACGCCGCATGTCGGTGAGATGGCACGGCTCACCGGGCTCGCGGCGGCCGAGGTCGAATCGCGCCGCATCGACCTCGCCGCCGAGTGCGCGCTCGCCTGGGGCGTGACCGTGGTGCTCAAGGGCGCGCCGACCGTGATCGCGTCCCCTGACGGCCGGACCGCGGTGAACGCCACGGGCAACCCCGGCATGGCCACCGCCGGCATGGGCGATGTGCTCGCCGGCGCGCTCGGGGCGCTGCTCGCGCAGGGCGTGCCCGCACACGAGGCCGCCTGCGCGGCGGCGTTCGTGCACGGACTGGCGGGCGATCTCGCGGCGGCGGCGCTCGGCGCCACCGGCCTGCTCGCGAGCGATGTCGCCGAGCGGCTGCCGGTGGCGATGCAGGCGCTGCGCGGGGCCTAGAGGTGCTTGGTCACCAGCGAGATCAGGTCCGCCTTGGGGCGGTTGCCGACCACGCGCTCCACCATCTGGCCGCCCTTGAACACCATGAGCGTGGGGATCGAGGTGATGCCGAGCTTCATGGCCACCTCCCCCGACTCGTCGGTGTTGACCTTGACCACCTTCACCTTGCCCGCGTACTCGGCGGCGATCGACTCCACGGTGGGCGCCACGGCCCGGCACGGCCCGCACCAGGGGGCCCAGAAGTCGACGAGCACCGGCTCGGCGCTCTTGAGGACCTCGGTCTCGAAGGTCTGATCGGTCACTGCGATGGCGCTGCCCATGGGGGTGGCTCCTGTGCGGAAGAAGGCTGGTAGACTGCGGCGGCACGCTTCAGGATGCCGCGCGCCGCGCGGAGATGCGCTGGAAGTGCGTCGATGTTCGGGCAAGTCCAGGCCCTGCGCAAGGGCGCGTCAAGCCCGGCCCGCCCACGTTGCACGACGCCCGATGCAGCCCCCCATCGAGATCCCGGAAGACACTCCGCCGCGATGATCCCGCTCCGAGACGAGAACCCGGCCCAGCGCGCGCCGATCGTGACGCGCACGCTGATCGCGCTCAACGTGGTCGGGTTCATGGCCGAGTTGGCGCAGGGTGATCAGTTGCGCGCCTTCATCCAGGCGTGGGGCTTCGTGCCCGAGCGGCTCGCCGCCGCCTTCGCCGGCTCGGGGGAACTCTCCTCGGCGGCGATCACGCTGATCACGTCCATGTTCCTGCACGGCGGCTGGCTGCATCTGCTCGGGAACATGTGGTACCTGTGGATCTTCGGCGACAACGTCGAGGATCGCCTGGGTCACGCGGCGTTCCTGGCGTTCTACCTGTCCGCCGGCCTCGTCTCGGCGCTGGCGCACGCCTTCTTCAACTTCGACTCGCCCGTGCCCACCGTGGGCGCGAGTGGCGCCATCGCCGGAGTGCTCGGCGCCTATGCGCTGGCGTTCCCGCGCGCACGCGTGGTGACGCTGGTGCCCGTGTTCTTCTTCTTCCAGGTCATCGCGCTGCCGGCCATGCTCGTGCTGGGGCTGTGGTTCGTGTTCCAGTTCTTCTCGGGCGCGCTGTCGGTGGCGGGTGCGGGTTCGGGCGGCGTCGCATGGTGGGCGCACATCGGCGGGTTCGCGTTCGGCTATGCGCTGATGGCGTGGCTGGTGCGGCCACGCGCGCGCTCGGAGGCGTGGGTGGAGCGGTAGGCGGCGCGGCGGCACGGCGCGCGAGATCGAGCTTGCGAAGTGGGCATGGGTACACGTGCGATTCGGCCTTGACAGCGCTTCGGGCATCGTCTGTTGGAGGTCGCTGGTGCGAGCCTGAATGCCGCTGTGAGTGCGTTGCACGCTCGTGTGCCGTCGAACTCGCACAAGGCTTCGCACGTTGTTGCAGAGCTGCTCGTTCGCTTGTCTGGCGGCATCTGCGGCGATCTCGCGATGACGTGCTATCACTGCACCTGCCCCTGCGATGTCACCCGCCCCCGAAGCGGAGTGGTCATGCCGGATCGCGTGCTCGCGCGTTCGTTGGCGAACCTGCCGGATCAAGTACTCGTGGCTGAACTGCGGCGGCTGCTAGCCGAGCAGCGAGAGCGTCTGGCCGAAGTGCTGCTGCACCTGGGCGAGCTGGATGCGCGGCGGCTGCATCTGCCGGCGGCGTATCCGTCGCTGTTCGAATACTGCGTGCGGGAGCTGCACTTCTCCGAACACGAGGCGTGGGCTCGCATCCGCGCGGCGCGGGTCGTGCGGCGGTATCCGGGCGCTCTGAGTCGACTGGCCGATGGCCGGCTGCACCTCACGGCGATCACGCTGCTGGCGCCCCACCTGCGTTCGGACAACGCACGCGAGCTGTTCGAGGCGGCCACGCATCGCAGCAAGTTCGAGATCCAGGCGATGCTGGCGCAGCGCTTCCCGCAGCCGGAGATCGCGACGCGCGTGGTGTCGATCCGGGTGGCCCCGGCAGAGCCGGCGACTGTGGCGCTGCTCGAGCCGGCAGCGGCCGCAGCCGCTGCAGCGAACGAGCCGACTGAGGCGCCCCGACTCGTTCCAGCACGAGTGGATATCATTGGGGTTTCTGCGGTCTTGGGTCCCGAGGCGCCGCGCACGGTCGTGACCCCGCTGGCGCCCGAGCGGTTCGCGCTGCACTGCACGCTGCTCGAGCAGGAGATGGCGGACCTCAAGCGGGCGCAGGAGCTGCTGGGTGGCTCGATCCCCTCGGGGGATGCAGCCCGTGTGATCGGCCGGGCGCTGCGGCTGCTGGTCGAGCGGCTCGAGAAGCCGCTGCGGAGTCCGGCGGGGCGGTCTGAAGTCCCGACTCCAGCTCCACCGGCGACCCAGTCACGCCATGTGCCAGCCGAGGTGAGGCGCCGGGTGTGGCAGCGCGATGCGGGCCAGTGCACGTTCGTCAGCGCCTCGGGGCGACGATGCGACTCCCGCCGGGACCTGGAGCTGGACCACGCGCAGCCGTTCGCGCGGGGCGGGCGCACGGGAGTGGAGAACCTGCGGCTCCGGTGCCGGGCCCACAACCAGTACGAGGCCGAGCGTGCATACGGTGCAGGGTTCATGGATGAGAAGCGCGCGCCGCCACCATGAACAGGCCGCTTCCCCGTGATGCCCGCGCTAGCGTAATCTGCGCGTTTCGCCGCTCCCGGCGCGCGCTCCCGCGTGTGGACCGGCAGCGCGATCGCCCCGGAGGATGCCCTGCGCTCCGACCTCGATGCCCTCATGCGTGACCGCGGCCTCGCCGCGCTGGTCGTGATCGCGTACGACCGCTACGACCCCGCGTTCCACTACGCGACCGGCCAGAAGATCCACCATGGCGTGTACCTGCGCGCTTCCGACGGCCGCGCGCGCGTACTCGTCGACCCCATGGAGCGCGATCAGGCGGCGCTGGTGGGGTGCGAGGCACGCACCTACGCCGAGCTCGGATTCCTGCAGAAGCTCAAGCACGCCGACTCGGCCGCGGCCGCCTATGCCGAGCTGCTCGCATCGCAGTTGCGCGAGATGGGCGTGACCGGGCGCATCGCGGTCGCGGGCGACGCGAGCATCGGCTGGGGCCACGCGATGCTCTCGCAGTTCACGGCGCTCGCACCGGACATCACGCTCGACGCCACGCAGCCGGGCGTGCTGGCGCACGCCCGCGCCACCAAGACCGAGGACGAACTCGAGCGCATCCGCCATTGCTCGCGTGGCGCCGTGGCGGCGATGGCGCGCGTGCGCGAGTACTTGGGATCGCTGCGTCGTGATGGTGAGCGCTTCGTCGATCAGGACGAGCGCATCGCCACGCTCGGCAGCCTTCGCACGCTGCTGCAGCGCACGTTCGCGGAGCATGGGCTCGGAGAGGACGGCGAGAGCATCGTGGCCATGGGGCGCGACGCCGGCGTGCCGCACAATCGCGGCGACGATGCCAGCGAGCTGCGCGCCGGGCAGCCGATCCTGATCGACATCTTCCCGGGCGAGGCCGGCGGCGGCTATCACACCGACATGACGCGCACGTTCTGCCTGGGACCCGCGCCCGAACCGCTCGCCACGCTCTATGCGCAGTGCCGCGAGGCGTTCGATGCCGCGATGGAGTGGATCGCGGTGGGCAAGCCGTGCCGCGAGGGCCAGGAGACCGTGTGCGACGTGTTCGAGCGCCTCGGGCACGGCACGCCCCGCAGCCAGCCGGGCCTCACCGAGGGCTACGTGCACGGGCTGGGACACGGCGTGGGGCTCGCGGTGCACGAGGGCCCGAGCCTGGCGGGGCCGCCCAGCAACACCACGCGGCTCGCACCCGGACACGTGGTGTCGGTGGAGCCGGGGCTGTACTACCCCTCGCGCGGCATGGGCGTGCGCATCGAGGACCTGGTGGTGGCGCACGCGGATGGCCGCATCGAGAACCTCACGCCGGCGCCCTACGACCTGGAGATCGCGATCCGCTCATGAAGTCGAGTTCATTCGAGATCCAACGCGCCCCCACGCCCGAGAAGGCCGTGCTCGTCGGGCATGCGGGCCGCGACAAGGCGCACATCGAGCGCACGCTCGATGAGCTGGCGCTGCTCACCGACACCGCGGGCGCTCGCGTCGTGGACCGGCTGGTGCAGCGACAGGGGCGGATCGACCCCGCCACGTTCCTGGGCAAGGGCAAGGTCGCCGATCTCAAGGCCGTGTGCGAACAGCGCGACGCCGACGTGGCGATCTTCGACGACGACCTCTCGCCAGCGCAGGTGCGCAATCTCGAGAAGACGCTGAACGTGAAGGTCATCGATCGCAGCGAGCTGATCCTGGACATCTTCGCGCGGCGCGCACGCACCCGCGAGTCGCGCCTCCAGGTCGAACTGGCGCAGCTCGAGTACACCCTGCCGCGCCTCATGGGCATGTGGACGCACCTCGAGCGCCAGGCCGGCGGCATCGGCTCGCGCGGCCCGGGTGAGACGCAGCTCGAGACCGACCGACGCCTGGTGCGCGATCGCATCGCCAAGTTGAAGGAGGCGCTGCGTGCCGTGGAACGTGAGCGCGAGACGCAGCGCTCCAAGCGCCGCCGCGAGTTCCGCGTGGCGCTGGTGGGGTACACCAACGCGGGCAAGAGCACCCTGTTCAATGCGCTCTCCAAGAGTGACGCGTTCGTCGAGGACCGCCTGTTCGCCACGCTCGATTCGACCACGCGCCAGATGGTGAGCCCCGAGCGCGACCGCGTGCTGCTCACCGACACGGTGGGTTTCATACGCAAGCTGCCGCATCACCTGGTGGCGAGCTTCCACTCCACGCTGGTCGAGGCGATCGAGGCCGACCTGCAGCTGCACGTGACCGACGCCGCCGATCCCGACTTCCACCGACATCTCATCGCCGTCGACGAAGTACTGGATCGGATCCTGGGCGACGACCGCCCGGCGCGGCGCATGGTGTTCAACAAGGCCGACCAACTGACCGACGAGCAGATCCTCGCGCTGCGTGCCGAGTTCCCCGACGCGATCCTGGTATCGGCTCGCACCGGCGATGGCGTCGAGGCACTGCGCAACGAGCTGTTCCGGCTGTCCGCCGAACGGCGCGAACAGCGGGCCGGCTGATGGCCGTGATCGAACTGACGCTCGACGTGGCCGCGGCGCGCGAGCGCGTGTTCGCCGCGCTCACCGAGCCGCTGGAACTGGAGCACTGGTTCTGCCACCACGCCGTGTGCGAGCCGCGGCTGGGGGGACGGATCGAGTTGCACTGGCGCGGCGCCGGCGCCACGCCCGAACCGTTCGTGGGACGCTGGGTGCAGTTCGATGCGCACGAAGCCTGCGCCTACCAGGGCGGCCACGCCGGCTACCCCGACGGCGATGCCGGTACGGTGCTGTTCGAGCTGGTGCCGCTCTCGGCCGGCACGCAGGTGCGCGTGCGCCACACCTTCCCCGACCGCGACGGCTACGCGCCGTTCATCGCCACGTACCAGGATGCCTGGCCGCGCGCGCTGCGCCGGCTCTCCCTCCACCTCACGCCCGCGAGCGCCACCTCATGAGCACGACCGCCACGCGCACCCTGCGATTCGGGCATAGCCCCGACGCCGACGACGCCTACATGTTCTACGGATTCCACACCGGCCGTGCCGCGGTGCCGGGGCATCACGTGGAGCATGTGATGGAGGACATCCAGACGCTCAACGTGCGCGCCATGCAGCAGGGCGACCTCGAGATGACCGCGTGTTCCGCGCACGCCTACGCGTTCCTCGCCGACCGCTACGCCGTGATGGCGTGCGGCGCCAGCTTCGGCTGGGGCTACGGGCCGGTGCTGGTCTCGCGTGGGCCGCGCACCGTGGACTCGCTCCGGGGCAAGCGCGTCGCGATCCCCGGCCGCTGGACCACGGCGGCGCTGCTGCTGCGGATCGAAGCGCCCGAGGTGGAGCCCGTGGAGGTGATGTTCGACCAGATCCCGCAGGCCGTGCTGGCGGGCGAGGTCGAGGCCGGCGTCATCATCCATGAGAGCCAGCTGACGTATCAGGCGGAAGGCCTGAGCAAGGTGCTCGACTTCGGTGAGCTCTGGAAGGAACGCGACAACCTGCCCGTGCCGCTCGGCCTCGACGTGATCCGCCGTGACCTGGGCCCTGAACTGATGCGTGCGTGCAGCATCGCGTTCCGCCAGAGCATCGAGGCTGCGTTCGCCGACGAGGACGAGGCGATCCGCTACGCGCTGCAGTTCGGCCGCGGACTCGATCGCGCGCAGGGCGGCAGGTTCGTGCACATGTACGTGAACGACCTCACGCTCGACCTGGGCGAGCGCGGCCGCGCGGGCCTCGAGCTGCTCTACCAGCGCGCCGTGGCGTGCGGGGCGATCGACAAGGCGCCGGGGTTCGAGGTGGTGTGAAGGTCGTCTACGGCCGCGACTCGCTGATCTCCTCGACGATGCGCCAAGGGCCGCCATCGGTCGGCTGGACGAGCATGGAGAACGGGCTGCTGTACTTCTTCAGCTTCGAGAATCGCGTGGCCCGGATCCGCACCCCGTCGCCCTCGAGCGCGTAGGAGACCTGCGAGTACGTGCTGTAGTCGCCGCGGAGCTTGGCCAACGGCATGACGGTGCGCATGAGCTGCTTGTACTGCGCGCCGGGCATCTCGGTCTCGCGGACG
>CADEFY010000039.1 GCA_902826705.1 uncultured bacterium | reverse complement strand
CGTGGTCTCCACACGCAATCCGCGTGAGGACTTCGAGACCAACATCGGCGGCACGCTCAATGTGTTGATGGCCGTGAAGGATCACCCGGGCCGGGTGCAGCGCGTGGTCTACACGTCCTCGACCTCGGTCTACGGCAATCCGCGCCATCTGCCCATCCACGAGGACGACCACCTCTCGCTGCTCACGCCCTACGCCGTGTCCAAGCTGGGGGGCGAGAACTACTGCATGGCGTTCCATGAGTCGTACGGGC
The DNA here is from genome assembly GCA_902826705.1 of uncultured bacterium. Lineage (GTDB taxonomy): Bacteria > Eisenbacteria > RBG-16-71-46 > RBG-16-71-46 > RBG-16-71-46 > CADEFY01. The sequence continues at coordinate 14,392 of CADEFY010000039.1, read as the reverse complement.
TGCCCACCACGGCGGTGCGGTACTCCAATGTCTTCGGGCCCGGCCAGGATCCGGCGAACCCCTATTGCGGCGTCGTCGCCAAGTTCATCGAAGCGCTGTTCGCCGGCCGCGCACCGGTGATCCATGGCGACGGCAACCAGACGCGCGACTTCACCTACGTGAGCGATGCCGTGGACGCCACCGTGCGACCAGCTCAGTCCGACCGCGCACTGGGCGAGGTGTTCAACGTGGGGACCGGGATGGAGACTCGCGTCAACGAGCTCGCCAGCGCGCTGATCCGCATCCTCGGCGCACAGGTGACGCCCGAGCACAGCGACCGCCGGGATGTCGACAACATCCGCCGACGCGTCGTGAACATCGAGAAGACGCGTCGCGCGCTGCGCTGGGTGCCCGAAGTGACACTCGAGCGCGGGCTGCAGCAGACGGTGACCTGGCAGCGCGAGCAGACGGCACGCTGAGCGACCCGCGCCCGTGCGGATCGCGCGCCCCTCGGCGGAATGCGCGGGGGGAGGGCCCTGGAGGGCGGCGGCAGGCGTCCCGAGTGTCAAGACGTGAGCCCGGCGCGGTTTTCCATTGAATCACCTGTCAGGCCTTTGCTAGCGTTCTGGGCGTCCCAGCCCGTGTCGGGCACATGGTCTCTCAGGAGGGTCTCACCGGGAACCTTGCGAACTGATCGGTAGGCAGAGCGAGAATCACCAGAAGGGTCTCTTCGGGGGCCCCGAAGCCCGGTGCGAATCGGGCCGCGCATCTCCAGGAAACGACACCTTGGTTCTCCCCCAGTCGCTCGAACTCGATCAGGCTCACGCGTCGTCTGCGTCCGGATCCGAGGATGGCAACCGCCGGCAGGTCCCTGCCCGCGCGGGTCGCTCATCGGCTTGCGACGACCACTGAGAGTGCCACGCAAGATGGAGCCCGAGATCCTCGCCACGACCGGTGACGCCCCCCCGCGACCCGCGGAGTGGAGTGCGTCCGTCTCCGCGGCCCCCGCCGAGATCGCGACCAGCGAGACCGCCGCAGGCGAGGCACGCAACGGCCGGGTGTTCCACGCCAACGGGCACTCGACAGGATGGAGCCGCAGCGCGAACGGCCACCATGGCTACGCCAATGGCCACGCCCGTCCCCGGGTCTCCGGCGCGCACGCGGCGCGCAGCGCCGCCCCGATGCCCGGGTTGTCGCTCGCTCCCGCGCCCGCAGCACCCTTCGAGACGCCCGCGCCCGAGGGGTTCTATCTGCGCTTCGGCAAGCGCTGCCTCGACGTGATCGGCGCATCGATCGCGCTGATCCTCGGTGCGCCGCTCCTGGCGCTGCTCGCGGCGCTGATCCGCCTCGAGTCCCGCGGCCCGGTGTTCTACCGCTCCGTGCGCATCGGGCGCGGCGGCCGTCCGTTCGTGTTCTACAAGCTGCGCTCCATGGTGAAGGACGCCGACCGCGAACGGCAGCGGCTCGCGCACCTCAACGAGGCCGACGGTCCGGTGTTCAAGATCGCGCGCGATCCGCGCGTGACGCGCGTGGGCCGCTTCATCCGCACCACCAGCCTCGATGAGATCCCGCAGTTCTGGAACGTGCTCAAGGGGGACATGAGCCTCGTGGGCCCGCGCCCGCCGATCCCCGAGGAAGTGGCACAGTACGAGCCCTGGCAGCTGCGGCGCCTCGACGTGCGGCCGGGCATCACATGCCTATGGCAGATCAGCGGTCGCAGCCGGCTCGGCTTCGAGGAGTGGATGCGCCTCGACCTGCAGTACATCAAGCGCCAGTCCTTCCTGCTCGATGTGCGCATCCTCGTCCGCACCATCCCCGCCGTGCTCTCGCGGGAGGGCGCGTACTGACGGGAGCGCCTCGCCACGCGCACCTGCGGCCGGCCGCCGACCTCGATCCGCCTCCCGCTCCATCGGCCCAGTTCCGCATGCTCGCCGCCGCCACGTTGGTGGCCGCGGTGCTGCGTCTCGTCGGGCTCGGCTCGCAGAGCCTGTGGATCGACGAGGTGTTCACTTGGATGAGCGCTGGTGGCACCGGTCCCTTCGGCCGCCAGGAACTGCTCGAGAACGTCCACGGTCCGGCGTTCAGCGTGGCGGTGCACACCGCGATGCGGTTGCTCGGAGACCGGGAGTGGGTGCTGAGACTGCCGAGCGCGCTGGCGGGCATCGCGATGGTCCCTGCGCTCGCGTGGGTGGCCGGCCGCTGGATCGGCCCGCGCGCCATCGTTCCCGCCGCGTGGCTCGCGGCGGGTTCGCCGTTCCTCGTGTGGTACGCCCAGGAGGCGCGCAACTACTCCTGGTTGATGCTCTTCGCCACGCTCTCCGCTGGCGCGCTGCTCGGCCTGCATCGACGGGTCGATGCGGCGCGTGTCATCGCGACGGTCGCCACGGTGGGGCTCGGTCTGCTCAGCAATCTGTCCTTCGCGCTGCTCGCACCGCTCCACCTGAAGTGGTGGTGGTCCGGCCCCGAGGTCACGCGCGCCGCGCGGCGCCGCGCGCTCGGGCTGGCGCTGCTGGTGCTCGCCGGGGTCGCGGCGCCATGGCTGCCGCAGATCGCACGCACGTGGGACTGGTCCCGGCTGCACCCGGCTCGGGCCGCGGCCGCCGACACGCCGGCGCTCCGAGGCAGCACGACCTTCCACGTCGCCGCGGTGCCGTATGCGCTCCACACGTTCGCCGTCGGGCCCACGCTCGGGCCGTCGCCCCGCGAGCTGCGCGCGCATGCGGCGCTCGCTGCGCTGGGTCACCATGCGCCGGCGATCGCCGCGACGGCGCTCACGTTCGGCGTGCTGGCCGTGCTCGGCCTGCGGGCACTGGCGAGGCGCCGCCGAGTGGCCGATACCCTGCTCTGGCTCGGCGTGCCCATGCTCGTCGTGTGCTGGTTCGCGTTCCAGAACTTCAAGGTGTTCCACCCGCGCTATCTGGCAGTCTCGATGCCGGGCGTGCTGCTCGTGCTGGCGGCGGCGTTCGCCGACCTGCGCGGTCTGGTGCGCGTCGGCCTCGCGCTCGCCGTCGCGGGACTCTGGGCGCTGTCGCTGCAGCATCTGCACTTCGATCCGGCATATCGCCGCGAGGACTATCGCGGCGCGCTGGCAGCCGTGCGGGCGGCGATCGCACCTGGGGAACAGGTGGTGGCAGTCGGCTGCGAGGAGCCGGTGGTCTACTATGGCCGGGGTCTGGCAGTGGAGCGCTGGTGGCTCGGTCATGTGGAGCGTCCGGAGCGCATGCGCGAGACGTGGCAGCAGATGACCGAGCGTGCGACCGGGACCTGGGTCGTGCTCAGTCGCAGCGAGGACCTGGATCCGCGCGGCCGCTTCGCCGCCTGGCTCGAGGCGCAGTACCCGGACGCACCGCCACACCGGTTCGCCGGTGTGACGCTCTGGCATCTTCCGGCCCCGGCGACCGATGCGCCGGCGTCGGTAGTCACTCCCTGAACGACAGCACTCGCGCAGACCAGCGCATCGCATCCTCGCCGCTGCAGCGGCCTTCCGGAGAGCCCCGATGAACGTGGTGGTCGTGGGAATGGGATATGTGGGCTCGGTCTGCAGTGCGTGCTTCGCGAGCCGCGGCCATCATGTCGTGGGCGTCGACACGAGTGAGTTCAAGGTGGCGTGCATCGAACGCGGCGAGAGCCCGATCGTCGAGAAGGGGCTGTCAGAACTGATCGCCACCGCTCGGCGCGAGGGCCGGCTGAACGCCACGACGGCGATCGCGTCCGCCGTGCCGGCCGCCGACATCGTGCTGGTGTGCGTCGGCACGCCGAGCGCCGAGGACGGTTCGCTCGACCTCACGCACGTCAAGCGCGCCTGTGCCGAAGTCGGTCGCGCGTTGAAGGGCACGGGGCGGTTCACCACGGTCGTCATGCGCAGCACCATGCTGCCGGGCTCGGTCCTGAGCGAGCTCACGCCCGTGCTCGAGCAGGCGTGTGGCGGCAGGGCCGGCGTGGACTTCGGCGTGGCGTACAACCCCGAGTTCCTGCGCGAGGGCACCGCGGTCGACGACTTCTTCGGCGCGGACTACACCATCGTCGGTGCGGGCTGCGAGCGGAGCGCCGCCGCACTGCGCGAGCTGTACGACGGCGTCGGTGGCGAGCTGATCGTGACCGCGATCCCCACGGCCGAGATGGTCAAGTACGTGAACAACTCGTTCCACGCGCTCAAGGTGGCGTTCGCCAACGAGGTGGGCCGCCTGTGCAAGCGCGAGAGCATCGACAGCCACGAGGTCATGCGGCTCGTGTGTCGTGACACCAAGCTCAACATCTCGCCGGTCTACCTCTCGCCCGGATTCGCGTTCGGCGGTTCCTGCCTGCCCAAGGACCTGCGCGCGATCCACTCGCGCTCCCGGCACCACGGCCTCGAACTGCCGGTGATCGGCAATGTGATGCGCTCGAACGACCTGCATGTCGAGGAGGCCGTGCATCTGATCGAGCGGTTCCGGCGGCGGCGGCTCGGCTTCCTGGGGCTCTCGTTCAAGGCGGGTACGGACGATCTGCGCGAGAGCCCGATCCTGCGTGTCATCGGCACGCTCGTGGGCAAGGGCTATGGCGTGTTGCTGCACGACCCCAACATCGACATGGAACGCGTGCTGGGGGCGAACCGGCGATTCGTCGAGGACGAGGTGCCCTACCTGCCGGAGCGGTTGCGCGGAGACCTCGACCAGGTGCTGGCCGAGAGCGAGGTGGTGGTGGTGGGCAATCGCTCGCGCGAGTATCGCGAGATCGGCCCGCGCCTGCGCTCAGGCCAGGTGCTCGTCGACCTGGTGGCGGCAGTGGACCGCAGCACGGTGACCGCCGGCGAGTACCATGGCCTCGCCTGGTAGGATCCTGCATCTCTCGCAGAACCTGACGCTGCCGTTCGACCGAAGGGTCTGGATGGAGCTCAACGCGCTGCGGTCAGCGGGGTACGAGGTGGCCGCGATCTGCCCCAAGGGCGATGGCGGCACCGAGGATCACGAGCTGATCGACGGGATCCACATCCATCGGTACCCCGCGCCGCCGCCGGCTTCGGGCTTCCTCAGCTACGCGTGGGAGTTCCTCTACTGCTGGCTCCACACGGCACGCCTGAGCGTGACGGTGCTGGCGCGCCACGGGTTCGACGTCATCCATTCGGCCAATCCGCCCGACACGTTCTGGGCGATCGCGCTCTTCTACCGGATGTTCGGGAAGCGCTACGTGTTCGATCACCACGACCTGTGCCCCGAGCTCTACCTGTCGCGGTTCGGTGAGTCCAAGGCCGGGTCGCTGCCGCATCGGGCGCTGCAGTGGCTGGAGCGCATGCAGTTCGCCACGGCCGACCTGGTGATCTCGACGAACGAGTCGTACCGGCAGGTGGCGCTGGCGCGCGGCGGCAAGCGCGCGGACCGTGTGTACGTGGTGCGCAGCGGGCCCAGTCACGCGCGCTTCGCCACGGTGCGCGAGCCCGAGGCGGCACTCAAGCGGGGCCGGCCGTTCCTCGTGGCGTACCTGGGCGTGATGGCGCCGCAGGACGGCGTCGATCACCTGGTCCGCGCAGCCGACGTGCTCGTGCACCAGCGCAAGCGCAGCGACGTGGCGTTCACGTTCATCGGCGCTGGCGACTCGTTCGAGGAACTCCAGGCGCTGGTACTGGAACTGCACTTGGAGGACGTCTGCCAGTTCACCGGCCGGGTGCCCGACGCGGATGTCGAGCGCATCCTCGCGACGGCCGACGTGTGCGTGAGCCCGGATCCGCGGAACCCGCTCAATGACGTGAGCACGATGAACAAAGTGCTCGAGTACATGGCCTGCGCGCGTCCGGTGGTGTGCTACGACCTGCGCGAGCACCGCTATTCGGCGGGAGATGGCGCGCTGTACGCCGAGGCCGACCACGTCGAGTCGCTGGCGGACTGCATCGCGACGCTGCTCGACGATCCTGAGCGACGCGCCCGCATGGGCGCCTACAATCGCGAGCGGTTCCTCTCGCGCATGGCGTGGGAGCACAACGCCGGGGAGCTGATCCGCGCTTACGGGACGCTCGCGCTGTGAGGTCCGCGCCCTCGCGAAGCCGCATCCTGCTCGTGGAGAGCGGCCAGAGCGTGGGCGGCACCGAACGCGTGGTGTGGGAGCTTGCGACGCGGCTGTCTCACTCGCGCTTCGACGTGCATGTGTGGCTGTCGCCGGTGGCGGCACTCGATGAGTTCGCCGCGGCGCTCGAGCAGGCGGGGTGCGCGGTGTCGCGGGTGGCAGAGGTGGACTCGCGCTGGGACTGGAAGGGCATGCTCGACACCTGGCGCCGGCTGCGCGTGCTGCGCCCCGACCTGGTGCATGTGCATCACGTCTGGCCCGCCGCTGACCGCTACCTCGCCATGCTCGTCCGCGCGGCGGGCATCTCGCACCTGGTGGTGACCGAGCACATCGTGGGCCAGTCGCATTCAGCGGGCCAGCGCTCGCTCAAGCACCGCGAGCTCGCGCGCGCCGACGCGGTCACAGCCGTGTGCGGCGCGATCGCGGAGACGCTCGTGCAGGACTATGGCGTGCCACGCGAGTCCGTGCGCATCGTGCCGAACGGGGCCGACCTGCCGGACGAACTGGCGGAGACCCCGGTCGCGCGCGCGTGGCGCGAACGCTTCGCCGCCACCCTGATCCGCCCCCTCTGGGTGACCGTGGGCCGACTCGAGGAGCAGAAGGGGCATGCGCATCTGTTCTCCGCCCTCGCCGAGGTGCGGCAGCGCGGACTCGACTTCACGCTCGCGATCGCCGGGGACGGCTCGCTGCGCGAGCCGCTCGCGGCACAGGCCGAGGCGCTCGGAATCGGCTCGCGCGTGCACTTCGTCGGCGCCCTCGACGACGCTGGTGCGCTGCTCGCGGCCGCGGATGCCGTCGTGCTGCCGTCGCTCTGGGAGGGCCTGCCGCTCGTGCTGCTCGAGGCGCTGGTGCGCTCGCGGCCGGTGATCGCGACCGCCGTGGGAGGCGTGCCGGAGGTGGTCGAGCACGAGGTGCACGGGGAGCTCGTGCCCGCGGCCGACGCGACGGCGCTGGCGGACGCGCTCGAGCGCTTCCATCAGCGCCCTGACCGGGCGATGCGGATGGGACGCGCTGGCGCCGAACGCGTGCGCGAGCACTACACGTGGCAGGCGGTCACCGGCGGCTTCGAAGAGGTCTATGACGAGGCGCTCGGGCTGGCCACGGTCACGCCGCGCCGCGCACGGACGGCAGCCGAGGAGCGGCGATGACGCTCGGCGTCACGATCCCCTGCTACCGGCAGGAGCGCTTCCTGCCACGTACGCTCGCCGCGCTCGACGTGGCGCTGCGTGGTCGCGAGTGGCGTGGCGTTCTGGTGCTTGCGTCGCCGAGCGAGAGCGCGGATCTGCCCCCGCTGCCGCCAGGTTGGAGCGTGCTGCGCCCCGCGGTGAGCCGCGCGCTGACGCCAGGGGCCGCGCGCAACCTCGGGTTCGAGGCGTGCGGCGGGGAGTGGGTGCTGTTCGTGGATGCGGATGTCGAGGTGAACGCGGCGTGGCTCGCGCGAGCACTCGACGTGGCGCGTGGCAGTGCGCCTCCGGCCGGACTCTGGGGCCGGCTCGAGGAGTGGTTCGTGGACGCCGGTCGTGAGCGCCCGGGACGGCCGGACCTCTATCGGGTCGGCGACCACGACCACGACTCCGACTATCTCGCCACGCTCGCGCTCTATCGCCGCGATGCGCTCGCGCGCGCCGGCGGCTACGAGCCGCGCCTCTCGAGCGAGGAGGACTTCGAACTCGGCCTGCGCCTGCGTCAGCAGGGTGAACACCTCCGCTCGATCGGTCCGGTCGCCGGGCGGCACTGGAGCGCGCCGCGCCCGAGTTTCGGCGAACTCACCCGCCGGTGGCGGACCGGCCTTTGCTTCGGGCAGGGGCAGGTGCTGCGGCTTTACCTCGGACGACGCGGCCTCGCGCAGCATCTGGCGCGCCAGGCGCATTACTTCGGCATGCTGGCGCTGCTGCTCGCCGCCCCGATCGCAGGAGCCGCCGGCGGCGCTCGCGCGCTGCTGCTCTGGGCTGCACTTCCGCTGCTGCTCTTCGCGCTCATGACCCTGCGCAAGCGCAGCCCGCGACTCGCGCTGCATTCGCTGCTCACGTGGGCGTTCAATGCAGCAGGCATGGTGGTGGGTTTCGTGCGAGGCGGGGTGCCGCAGCCGGTGGCGGTCCGGAGCACCGCGTGCTGATCCACGCGGCCGTCGACGACGACATCCATCCGCCCGCGAGCGGCGGCACGCAGCGCACGTTCGGACTGGCGCGCGGCCTCGCCGCACACCACGACGTGCGGGTGCTGTGCGTGGTGCCCAACCGCAACACCGCCGCCCCCGAGCAGCGCGTCGACGGTGTCACGCTGCTGCGCCGCCGCGCGTGGCATACGAGCGTGGCGTGGCGGCTCGAGCAGTGGGGCGTGGCGCCGCTCTTCACCGCCGCGGCGGGACACCGCCTCCGTGCTGCGGGCTACAGGCGCACGCTGGCGGGGACTCCCGAGGTGCTCAGCTGCGACCTGCATCTCACCGGTCTGCTCGCACGCAGTCGTGCGGGACTGCGGGTGTATGCTTCGCAGAATGTCGAGGCCGACCGTTTCCTGGCTTCGCGGTCCCGGTTGCTGGGGCGCTCGCATTGGGCCGCCCGGCTCCGGGCGCTCGAGGGAGGAGCGGTGCGAGGATCCGACCTGACGGTCGCCTGCAGTGACGAGGACGCCGCACGGCTGCGTGCGCTCTACGGCGCGCACGAGTCTGACGTGGCGGTGATCCCCAACGGCTTCGACGAGCGCGTGCATCAGCCCGCGACGCCCGCCGAGCGGGCCGCAGCGCGCCGTGCGCTGGGCATCGACGACAGCGCCTTCGTCGCACTCTTCGTCGGCGCCGATTGGGGCCCCAACCGTGACGCGCTGACCCATCTGGTCGACTCACTCGGCCCTGCCGTGGCCGACGCCGGTGTCGTGCTGCTGGTCGCCGGCAGCGTCGGGCGTGGCTGGTCCGGGCGCCGCGAGTCCTGGCTGCGCGTGCTCGGACGCGTCGATGACCTGCGGCCGGTCCTGCATGCGGCCGATGCCGGCCTGAACCCCATGGCCGAGGGCGGCGGCAGCAACGTGAAGGTCCCCGGCTATCTCGCGGCCGGGCTCGCGTGCCTCACGACGCCGTTCGGGCTCCGCGGGTACGCCGATCTCGCGCCGCACTGTGTGGTGGCCGATCGCGCGGCGATGACCGACGCGCTGCGTGCCCGCCCGCGCGGCTGGGCCGCACGCGGCGAGTCCGCCCCCGCGCCGCTCGCGGCCTACGCCTGGGCGGCGCTCGGAGCGCGCCTGGGGCGGCTCTACGCGGACCGCCTCGCGGCGCGGCGCCTGGGAGGAGCGGCCTGATGCGTGTGGCGATGATCGGCCAGAAGGGCATCCCGGCCACGTACGGCGGCATCGAGCGTCATGTCGACGAGATCGCGCGGCGGCTCGTGCCGCTCGGCATCGATGTCGATGTGTTCTGCCGGCTCTACTACACGCCGCCGGGCACGAGCTATCACGGCGTCCGCCTGCTGCGCCGGCCGAGCCTCCACACCAAGCACTTCGACACCATCACGCATGTCGCATGGGCTGCCGTGGAGTCGATGCTGCGGCGCTACGACATCGTCCACTTCCACGCGCTCGGGCCGTCGCTGCTGGCGTCCCTGCCGCGCCTCGTGGGCTCGCGCTCCGTGGTCACGGTGCACGGTCTCGACTGGCAGCGCGAGAAATGGGGCCGGCTCGCCAGCTCGTTCCTGCGCTCGTGCGAGGGCCCGGCCGCGCACTTCCCGGACCGCACGATCGTGGTGTCCAAGACCCTGCGGCAGCACTTCAAGCAGCATCACGGCACCGATGCCGTGTTCATCCCGAACGGCACCAACATGCCGGTGACCCGGCCGGCCCGCCGGATCCTGCAGCTCGGCCTGACGCCGGGCAAGTACGTGCTGTTCGTGGGCCGGCTCGTGCCCGAGAAGGGCGTGCACTATCTGTGCGAGGCGTTCTCGCAGCTCGATACCGACATGACGCTCGCGGTGGTGGGAGGCCTGTCGTTCTCGCAGGAGTACGTCGAGCTGCTGCGCCGATTCGAGGGGCCGCGCATCCGCCTGCTCGACTATGTCTTCGGCGAGGGGCTCGAGGAGCTGTGGAGTCACGCCTACTGCGTGGTCCAGCCCTCCACCATGGAGGGGCTCAGCATCGCGCTGCTCGAGGCGCTGTCCTATGGGCGCTGCGTGCTGCTCTCCGACATCCCCGAGAACCTCGAGGTGGCCGAGGACTGCGCCGTGAGTTTCCGCAGCAAGGACGTGGGCGACCTGCGCGACAAGCTCGCATCGCTGCTGCGCGATCCGCAGCGCGTCGCGGAGATGGGTGCCAAGGCCCGCGAGCACATCCTCGAGCACTACTCATGGGACAAGGTCGCGGAGGCCACGGCCGAGCTCTACCGCGGACTGGCGCGGTGAACCAGGACCGCGGTCCGCTGCGGTGGTCGATCGGGATGCTGAGCGTCGCGGTGGGCATGCTGCTGGCGACCACTTTGTACCGCGACCCGTACCAGAATCCCGACAGTCATGCCTTCGAGGCGATCGCGCGATCGATCTTGCGCGGTGAGGGGATCTCGTACGTGGAGCCGATGCTGCCGACCGTGCGGCTCTTCGCGTTCCGGAATCCACTCTACCCGGTCTTGATGTCACTGCCGCTCGCGCTCGGCGGCGTCACCCTCGTGCTGATGCTCCAGGGCGCACTCGTCGGACTCACCACGCTCGGCGTCGCCGCGATCGCGCGCCGGATCGCCGGGGTGAGAGCTGCATGGTGGGCCTGGGGGTTGGCGATGCTGTGGCCCGCCACATGGTCGTATTCCGGTCAGCTCATGTCCGAGGTGCTCTACATCGCGCTCGCCGTGGTCGCGGTCGAACGGACGCTCGCCGCGCTCGCGACCCAGGATCGCCGTGCCATGCTCCTCGCCGCGGGCATCGCAGGGGCCGCTGCCGGCGCATCCATGCTGGCGCGCTCTCCCGGCGTCGCGGTCGCACTCCCGCTGCTGTTGCTCACCCTGCGCCGTCCGCCTGCCGCGGTCGCACTCGCGTTCGGTGCGCTCCTCGTGTGGACTCCATGGCCCGTCCGCAACATGCTCCGGCTGCACGCCTTCGTGCCTCTCGCCACCAATGGCCAGATGAACTTCTTCGCGGGGAACTCCGATGTCGGAGTGGGGGCCTGCTGGGACTCGATCGCGACCCGCCAGGAGCTGGGCGAGCTGGGGTTCGAGCGCTACTTCGCTGAGCGCACACGGACCGAGGTGCTCACCCAGCCGATCGCGTTCGCACGCCGGATCGCCGTGAAGGCGGTCGCGCATGTGCTGCCCACGCGTCGCGAGCTGACGAGCGTCCTGCTGTGGTTGGCCGACCTTGTGATCTTGGCGAGCATGGTGCGGGATCCAGGGACGATCCGCAGGTTGTTCGTGCCGCTCGCGATCTTCGGCACCCAATGGGCGATCCAGGCCCTGACGGTGGTGGGGCCGCGCTACCGGCACCCGACGGACTGGTTGGTGCTCCTCGTGCTCGCGGTCTGCATCAGCTCCTGGTGGACACCGCGCCCTCGGGCCGAGGCCCGCTGAGCAGCATGGACGCCCCCTCGCGCGCTGTGCTACCCCTCCTGCCGACATGACCGACACCCCGAAGGACCGCGGTGTGCTGATCCTCGCAGGCGGGCGCGGCGAGCGCTTCTGGCCCTGGAGCACCGCGGCGCGCCCCAAGCAGCTCCTGCCGCTCGCGCCGGGTGGGCGCTCGCTGCTCGCCGCGACAGTCGATCGTGCGCGCCGCCTGGTCCCCGCCGAGCGCATCGTGATCATGACCGCCGAGTCGCTGGTGGAGGCCTGCCGCCGCGAGGCGCCGGGTGCGATCGTCGTAGGCGAACCGGTCATGCGCAACACCGCGCCCGCCATCGCCGCCGCCGCGGCGTTCTTCGGCCCGCGCACGGCCTTCGCGGTGCTGCCTGCCGACCATGCGATCGAGGATGAGGCGGCATTCGTGGCCGACCTCGACGCCGCATTCGGGCGCGCGGAGCGCGAGGCGGTGCTGGTCACGTTCGGCATCCGGCCGACACACGCCGAGACCAACTTCGGCTACATCCGCCGCGGACTCGCCATCGCACCGCGGGTGCACCGCGTGGCGCAGTTCACCGAGAAGCCCGATCGCGAGCGCGCGGAGCAATGGGTGGCGAGCGGCGAATACGCGTGGAACAGCGGCATGTTCGTGTGGACGCGCGCCACGTTCATGGCCGCGCTCGCAGCCAGCCGGCCCGCGATCGCGGGCCAGCTGGCGGATCTGAGCTTCGCGCCGTCCGAGACCTCCGCGTTCGAACAGGCGCTGCGCGAGCGGTTCCCGTCGATCGAGTCGGTGTCCGTGGATTACGCCGTGCTCGAGTCTGCACCGAATACGGTGGTGATCGAGGCCGCGTTCGACTGGGACGACCTCGGCTCGTGGTCGGCGTGGGCGCGCCGGCAGCCCCGCGACTCGCGCGGCAACGTGTGCTGGGGCGATGCGGTGGCGGTGGACTGCGACCGCTGCGTCGTGGTGGGCGACGGCGCGCTCGCGGCGCCGCTGCGCCTGCAGGACATGGTGGTCGTCGCCACGGCGCAGGGCACGCTCGTCTGCCGCATCGAGGACAGCGAGCACGTGCGCAAGGTGAGCGAGGCGGTGCGCGCGCGGGGGAGTGCGTGATGCGCCGGTGGCTCGGCCTGGCGTTCGCCCTCGCGCTCGCGGGCTGCGCCGCGCACGCGCCGGCTCCGTCGCCGAGTGAGCCGCCGCCGACCGGCGCGTCCGATGGTTCGATCCCCGTGCCCGCGCCCACACCCGTGCGTCCGGTCGCCGGTACGACGCGGCCGGCCCAGGTCGACTCGCTGCCTTCGCGCGATGCGATCGAGGTCCTGGCCACGCTGCCGGAGCCGCTCGCCGGTGCAGCGACGGCCACGCGGCCGGTGCCGCCGCCGCCTGCGGCCGTGCCGGACACGACGCGGCGCCCTCCTGTCGAGCCCGAGCCGATCGTGTTGCGCGACTCGGTGACCGCACCCGAGGCCGCGATCGACCACGGCGTGCCGGTGCCGGCCGCGACGCGCCCGATGGGCGACGATCCCGCCGCGCCCGCAGGTACGGTGCAGGCCGACACACTCGCTGCTCCGCCACCGGTCGCGGCCCCCGGTCCCACGCCCGGCTCGCCGCCCGCGGATCCTCCCGCGAGCCCGCCCGCGACCCCGAGCGGGGAGCGCGTGTGGCGCGTGCAGGTCGCCGCGCCGGCGGAACGCGACAAGGCCGAGCGGCTGCGTGCGGCCGCCGCCTCGGTGCTGCTCGCGCCATTCGTGATCGAGCGCGAGGGCGCGCTGCACAAGGTGCGCTCGCAGGGCGGACTGTTGCGTGAGGATGCCGAGCGGCTTCGCGCGCGCGCCGCCGACTCGGGATTCGAGGGTGCATTCCTGCTGCGCACGCCGGGAGCGCGCTGATGCGGCTGCTGATCTACGAGGACCAGCACTGGCGCCGCCTGCGCCCGCTCACCGACCTGCTCCCCGTGCCGGCGCTCACGTTCGGCGCCAGCGACCTGGCGCGCCGCTGGATCGCGGCCGCCGCGCTGCCGTTGGCCGCGATCGAGGCGCGCGCCGGCGTCATGGCCTGCTGGGACGCGGTGCCCGAGATGGACACGCGCCCGCTCGCCGCGGATGAGCCGGTGATGGTCGTGAACGCAGCGGCGATGCCCGGGGCGTGGTGCACGGCCGCGCGTGCGGCACGCACGCCTGCGCTGTGGGTGGCCGGCAGCCGCGTCGTCGGTGCGATCGCGCCGGCGAATCTGCTGCGTGGCGGGCTCGGGCGCGGCGAGGACTTCGAGAGCGTGCTGCTGTCGACCGGCCTGCCGGCCCTGGCCGTCGAGGCGAGCGTGCTCGAGTGGCCGTGGCAGCTCGTCGAGTTGAACGCGGACGCGATCCGCACGGATCTCGCCGCCGCCTCGTCGCGGCGCGAGGGCGAAGTGCATGCGAGTGCCGTGCTCGAGGGCGCTGCGCCGGTCGTGGTGGAAGCCGGCGCGTCCGTGGGCCCGTGCGCGGTGCTCGATGCGCGGGAGGGTCCGATCCTCGTGGCGCGCGGCGCGCGCATCGCGGCCCACACGGTGGTGACCGGGCCGTGCGTGATCGGCCCCGGCACGCAGCTGCTCGGCGGCTCCGTGTCGCAGAGCACGTTCGGGCGCGAGTGCCGCATCGCCGGCGAAGTCGAGACCTGCGTGTGGCAGGGGCATGGCAACAAGCGCCACCACGGCTTCGTGGGGCACAGCGCGTTCGGCGAGTGGGTCAACCTGGGCGCACTCACCACGACGAGCGACCTGAAGAACAACTACGGGTCGGTGCGCGTGAGCATCGACGGCGTCGTGGTCGATTCGCGCTCATCCAAGGTCGGCTCGATCGTCGGCGCGCATGTCA
>CADEFY010000038.1 GCA_902826705.1 uncultured bacterium | reverse complement strand
ACTCGGGTGGGGCGGAGGTCGCGATGCTCATGCGGGCGGGGACCACGGTGGACACGCTCGGCCTCCAGGCGGACAACGGCTACACGGCCGAGCTCAAGCTCGTGCTGCCCAAGCTGACGTATCCGGTCGGCCGAGGCGATGGCGCGCTGTGGTTCAGCATCACGCACCACGACGCCGACTCGTTCACGCCGTTCACCGACAGCTACGGCACGCGCACCTGGTGGCAGGCGGAGTACGACAACACCTGCTGTCCGGCCGCCGCGTTCATGGACCCGAACACGTTCGTGACCGGCGTCGGAGAAGGCGGCGTCGAGGTGGCGGGTGGCTACCGCATGCTGGGGCAGTATCCCAACCCGACGCGGATCGCCTCGACGCTGCGCTTCGCGCTGCCGGTGGACACGGACGTCACGCTCGAGCTCTACGACCTGCAGGGGCGGCAGGTGTCGGCGCGCCCGCTGGGCCTGCGCATGGCCGGCACGCAGACGGCGCTGCTCACGCGCAGCGGCCTCGGCGACGGGCTGTACTTCTACCGCCTCAGGCTGGCGGATCCGACCTCGGGCGCGCATCGTGCGTCCCTGGCGGGCAAGGTGATGTTCATCGACTGATCGCGACACCGCACAGCGAACGGCCGGAGTGCGCGCGCACTCCGGCCGCTCGCGTCGGCGAGGGGAGACGGCGTGATCCCAGCGGGACCGCGAGCCGCCCGGATCGGGTGGGTGCTCGCTGCCATGATGGCCGTTGCGACCTGCGGATGGGCCGGCACCACCGGCAAGATCTCCGGGCGGGTCGTGGATGAGAAGAAGCAACCGCTGACCGGCGTCAACGTGATCGTGGTGGGCGCTCCGCTCGGCGCGTTGAGCGACGACCAGGGACGATTCACCATCGTCAACATCCCCGCGGGCCGCTACGGCGTGCGCGCGAGCATGCTCGGCTATCGCGCCGTGCTGACGCAGGACGTCGTGGTCAACGCGGATCAGACCACACGGCTCGATCTGGCGCTGGGCGAGGCGCCGGTGCAGATGCAGGAAGTCGTGGTGAGCGCCAAGCGCCCGGTCGTCGAGATCAACCGCACGAGTAACGTGGCCTCGGTGACCCGCGAGGAGATCCAGGCGCTGCCGGTGCAGGAGCTGCAGGAGATCGTCAATCTCCAGGCCGGCGTCGTCGATGGGCACTTCCGCGGCGGACGCCTGGGCGAGGTGCAGTACCAGGTCGACGGCGTGAGCGTGAACAACGCCTTCAACAACGCCTCCACCCTGAAGCTCGACCGGTCGCTGCTCGAGGAGGTGCAGGTCATCAGTGGCACCTTCGACGCCGAATACGGCCAGGCGATGAGCGGCGTGGTCAACGCGGTGCTGCGCCGCGGAAGCGAGAAGCTGCAGTGGGATGCCGAGGTCTACCAGGGCAGCTTCTACTGGAACGGGCACGGCACGCGGCTCATGCCCACCACCGTGCGGCCGGGCAGCATCCAGAGCTACCAGGCGAGTCTCTCGGGTCCCACGTTCCTGCCGAAGACCACCTATCTGCTGAGCGGCCGCTACTCGCACTTCGATGACTACCTGCGCGCCACGCGGCTCTTCACGCCCACGGACTCGTCCGACGTGGACAACGACATCTACCTGCCCACCGGCGACGGTGCCGAAGTGCCGCTCGGCACCTCGCGCGAGTGGTCGGGCATCACCAAGCTCACGAACCGGTCACTCGCCGCCTGGGAGTTCAGCTACCAGGTGATCGCCAACGGGCTGCGCGCGCGCGGCTTGTTGGCGGACGGTTCGGATTGGAACTTCCGCTTCCTTCCCGACGGCCGCAAGCACCGCCGGCAGTTCTCGCTCGTGCACGGGCTCGATGTGTCGCACACCATCGGCAAGACGAGTTTCGCCAACCTGAGCGTGCGCCAGAACGTGCTGCACTACTCCGACCGCGCGTATGAGGATGCGTTCGATCCGCGCTACGACGACGCACTCGCGTTGCGACGGGATGACGGCTTCGGCCTCGGCGCGTTCTATCTGCAGGGCGTGGATCTCGGCCGCTTCACGCAGAACTCCGACACGTGGATCGCCAAGGGCGGTTACGTCAATCAGGTCACACCCGACGTGCAGTACAAGGTGGGCGCTGAGATGCAGTGGCCGCGCATCGACTTCGGTGCGGACTACTTGATCTTCGCCAGCGGCAACTCGCTCGAGCGCTTCGCTCAACTGCGCCCCGCGTTCCAGCCGGTGCAGGGCGCTGGGTACGCACAGGGTGAGGTGGAGTTCGGCGACGTCAACGTGCGTGCCGGCATCCGCGCCGACTACTTCGATGCCCGCTCCAGTCTGCCGAGCGACCTGTCCAACCCCGCCAACTCCATCGCCGGTGCACCGCTCTCGGTGCCCGTCGCCACGACGCGCAAGCTCGGGTTCTCGCCGCGCGTGGGCATCTCATATCCCGTCACGGCCGATGCGGCCGTGTTCTTCGCCTACGGGCACTTCTACCAGATGCCCGAACTCGGCCAGGTGTTCGCCAATGCCGACTACTCCGCACTCGCGGACATCCCGGCAGGAGAGTCCGGCTACGGCAAGGGCATCATCGCCAATCCCGACATCCGCCCGGAGCGCACGGTGCAGTACCAGTTCGGGTACAAGCACGCGGTGAACGAGTGGTTCGGCGTGGACGTGAGCACGTTCTACAAGGATGTGCGTGACCTGCTCGGCGTGGAGTTCATCACCACGTACAACTCGGCGGAGTACGCGCGGTGGGCCAATGTCGACTTCGGCGATGTGGCCGGGTTCACGATCGCACTCGACCAACGCTCCCGCGGCCTGTTCAGTTCGTCGCTCGACTACACGTGGCAGCGCGCGCAGGGCAACTCGAGCGACCCGCGCGAGACGGCCACGCGCGCCGAGGCGGGGCAGGACCCGCGGCCGCGCCAGGTGCCATTCAACTGGGACCAGCGGCACACGCTCAATCTCACGCTCTCGTTCGCTCGCGCGGACGCTTTCATGCTGAGCGCCGTGCTGCGCGCCGGCAGCGGCCAGCCGTACACGCCCGCCAACGCGACCGAGTCCTCGTCGGGCTACGACATCGTCAATGTGAGCCGCAAGCCCTCGGGCAGCCAACTCGACCTGCGGGGCGAGAAGACCTCGATCATGTTCGGCCAGCGCACCCGTTGGTTCGCGCGCGTGTTCAACGCACTCGACTCGCGATTCTTCAATGGCTACGTCTTCAGCAACTCCGGCAGCCCATACTACTCGTCCGTGCTCGGCCTTGCGGAGCGCGCCCAACTCGAGAATCCCACGCGCTTCCTCGGCCCGCGCCGGATCGAAGTGGGTGTGTCGCTGGGAGGTTCCCGATGATCGCGCGCCGTCCCCACATCATGCCCGCGCTGCGCCGCCTGTCGCTGCCGCATGCGTTGATGCTCGTGCTCACGTGCATGCAGCCGGTCCTCGCCACGGCGCAGATCATCACGCCCGTGCCGCCGGACGAGCGCGGCCGCATCGACGCGGAGCGGTTCGGCACGCATGACGCGGCCAATATCCGCACGCGTTTCTGGAACTTCGGCATGGTCGGCGACTACCCGGCCGATCCGGTCAACGTCGACCTGTCGGTGTTCCACTCCGCCGAAGTGCCCAAGGGCACGGGCATGAACTACAGCGATGGCATCACGCCGTTCGTGCTGGCGAAGATCCGCGAGAACGGCCGCAGCGAGGACACCTACATCATGGAGACGGGCTTCCGTGAGCGGCAGCAGATCAGCCCGTACTTCAAGCGGCCGATGCGATTCGAGCCGCGGCCGGGCTACTTCCAGGCGGACCCGAGCATCAATCGCGGGCGTTCGCCGGCGATCAGCAACGACCCGCGTACCTGGCCCGGGCAGTGGCCCGACCGGCTGCTCGATGCCGACGACCCGGGTTGGTCCGGCAGTTGGAACGGCTACTTCGGCAAGCGTCCCGCGGCCGACCAGGAGAGCTTCACGGTCATGGACGACGACTTCTATGACGGTTTCGACTACCAGTCGGACTCCCGCGACCCCACGCGCCACGGCCTCGGGCTGCGCGTCGAGGTGCGCGGGTTCCAGTGGGCCAACCCGCAGGCCGGCAACGTGGTGTTCTGGCACTACGACATCACCAACGAGAGCACGACCGACTACGACGACAACATCATCTTCGGTCTCTACATGGACTCGGGTGTGGGCGGCTCGGCGATCTCGTGTGATGGCATCGCGGAGTCCGACGATGACAACGCGTTCTTCGACCGCTCGAGCGGGCTGAACCTGGTCTACACCTGGGACACCTACGGCCACGGCCGCGACCTCGCGGGCAACTGCAGCCCCACGGGCTATCTCGGCTATGCCTACCTCGAGACGCCGGGCAACGCGTTCAACACGCTCGACGACGATCTCGACGGCATCCGCGATGAGCTGCGGGACGGCGGGCCGGGCGTCATGATCACCACGCCCGACAACATCCTCGCCTACCTCACGGCCAACTACGACACCGCGCTCTTCGTGGCCAAGTACGGCCGCATCCAGGACCGTCCGGCGTACCGCACCGGGATCTGGTGGACGGGCGATGAGGACCTCGACTGGAATCCCGAGTTCCACGATGTGGGTGGCGACGGAGTGGCGGACACCGACGATGCGGGCGAGGGCGATGGCATCCCCACCAACGGCGAGCCGAACTTCGACCGCACCGATCTCAACGAGTCCGACCAGATCGGACTCACGGGCTTCAAGCTCAACCGCATCCGTGCGGGCATCGGCAATCCCGATCCCACCACCGACGGCGTGCTCTTCTACACAGACTCGAGCAACTGGCCGCAGCGGCTGTTCGAGAAGTTCACCGACCCGACTCCGGCCAACCGGTTCGATGCCGCGCTCGCGGCCAACTACAACATCGGGTTCCTGTTCGCCTCGGGCCCGTTCCGGCTCGGTGCCGGCAAGACGGAGCGCTTCAGTCTGGCGCTCGCCTACGGCGGCGACCTGCCCGAGCTGCGCAACACGGTCCGCACCGTGCAGCAGATCTACGACGCCAACTACCAGTTCGCCGTGCCGCCGCCGCTGCCGACTGTGACGGCTGAGGCGGGGGATGGCTTCGTGCGCCTGTCTTGGGACGACGCGGCCGAGAAGGGCATCGATCCGGTGTCCAATCTCAACGACTTCGAGGGCTACCGCATCTACCGCGCCACCGACCCCGAGTTCCGCGATGTGCGTGTGATCACCACGGGCAACGGATCCAACCTGATCGGCAACGGCCGGCCGACCGCCCAGTTCGACTACGCGAACGGCATCCGGGGCTATTCCTCCAAGGTGATCGAGGGCGTGGCGTACTTCCTGGGCACGGACACCGGGATCACGCACACGTGGACCGACACCTCGGCGGTCAACGGTCAGAACTACTACTACGCCGTCTGCGCCTACGACTACGGCTACGACACCGGCATCGACTCGACCTCGTTCTATCCGTCGGAGAACGCGATCACGGTCTCGCGCACGCCCCGCGGCGGGACGATCCTGCCCAAGAACGTGGTGCAGGTGCGGCCCAACCCACGGGCGCCCGGATTCGTCGGCGCGACCGCCGGGGCCGTGGCCGATCATCTCGGCGACGGAGTCGGCACGGCCGAGGTGCGGGTGGTCAACTCCAACCTGGTACCCGACGGTCATGTGATGAAGCTCCGCTTCGCGGCGCCCTCGTCGGACAGCATCCGGGCCGAGAGCTACTCGCTGATCGACAGCACGAGTGGAGCGATCGGATTCACGAGCGGCACCGATCTCGACGGCGTGGGGGACGGGGCCGTCGGCTTCGGGCTGTTGCCTGTGATCAGCACGCTTCCGCGCATCCGGATCGACACCGACAGCAGCGGGTTCGTGGTGGGTTCACCGACCAACACCCGGATCCAGACGATCTATCAGCCCGGACTCTCGCCCAATCGTCGTCGCGCCGGCTACCCCGACGACATCCGCATCGTGTTCTCCGACACGATCCAGGACACCGGGCTCGCCGTGTTCCCGGTCCCCGCGCGCCCTGCGAAGTTCAAGGTCATCGCGGACACCCCCACGGGTCCGCGCCAGATGGACTTCCGGTTCCGCGACTTCGACAACAACAACACCCTGAGCCGCGCCGACGAGTTCATCGAGATGTTCACCTACTCGGACAGCATCAGCACGGTTCCTCAGCCCACATGGCGTTTCGCGCTCGACACGCTGGGGCAGGGCCTGCGAGGGCCGATCGTCGCACCGCGTGAGGGGGACGTGTACTCGCTGCACATCGACGAACCCTATGGCGATGGCGATGAGCTGCTGTTCACGGTCGGCGGTCAGCGCATCGACCCCTCGCGTGTCGCGGCCGACTGGTCCAATGAGCCCTATGTGGTGCCCAACCCGTACGTCGGCGCCGCGAGCTTCGAACCCTCGCGATTCGCCGTCTCCGGCCGCGGAGAGCGGCGCATGGAGTTCCGCAACATCCCGGTGGGCGCGGTGGTCCGCATCTACACGGTGCGCGGTGAACTCGTGCGCACGCTGCGACAGGAGGGTTCACTCGAGGGGTTCGTGGCCTGGGACCTGCGCACGCAGGACAACCTCGACCTCGCGCCGGGGCTCTTCCTGTTCCACGTCGATGCGCCCGGAGTGGGCACGCACGTGGGCAAGTTCGCGGTGATCAAGTGAGCCGCCGCATGGTGCATCCGCGCATCGCCCTGCTGGTCGCACTGGGCCTGCTGGCTGCTCCCGCACTCACGCAGGCGCAGAGCAAGACCGGCACCACCATGGGGCAGTTCCTGCTGCTCGAGCCCGATGCTCGCATCGCGGGCATGGGCAATGCGGGTGTGACGGCAGCGCAGGGGCTGGGCGCGGTGTACTACAACCCCGCCGCCGTCGCCACGATCGAGGGGCGCGAGGTGCAGTTCTCGCACAGCGAGTGGCTCGCCGACATCGATTTCGACCACGTCATCGTGGCGATGCCCGTGGGCAAGTGGGGCAACGGCTTCGCGTCGATCACGTCGCTCAACTCCGGAGACATCCTGGTGCGCACCGTGGCGGCGCCGTTGGGCACCGGCGAGCGCTACCAGGTGTCGAACATCGCGCTCACGATCGGCGCGGGCCGTTCGATCACCGACCGATTCTCCGTGGGCGGCCAGGTCTCCTACCTCCAGGAGACGATCTGGAACAGCTCGGCAGGCACCGCGGCGATCAACATCGGCACGCTGTACCGCGTGTCGGAGAACGGCCTGCACATCGGCTCCAGCCTCTCCAACTTCGGCACGCGTGCACGCTACGACGGCCGTGACCTGCGGATCCTCTACGACAACGATCCCGACCGCTTTGGCGACAACGGCACGCTTCCAGGGTTGCGCTACACCGACGCGTTCGCGCTGCCCACGCTCTTCCGCGTGGGGCTCGGCTGGCCGCATCGATTCAACCGCGATCACGCCGTGCATCTTGCACTCGACGCCTTCCACCCCGGCGACAGTGAGGAGAGCATGAGCGTGGGAGGGGAGTGGGCGTTCCGAGACCTGCTGGCGCTTCGGGCCGGTTGGCAGAGCCTGTTCCTGCCCGACCGCGAGGCCGGAGCCACGCTGGGCGCGGGGATCCGCGGTCGCGCGGCCGAATACCGCTATCATTGTGACTATGCATGGGCCGATCACGGACGTCTCGGCCAGGCGCACCGACTGTCGGTGGGCATCACGTTCTGAACCCGAGCGGCCACATCCGGCCGTGGAGCATGCACCCTTCCATGCGACGACTCCTCGCGACACTCGCACTGCTCACGCTCTCCGCGGCGCCGGCTCGGGCCATCGAGACCGAGGCGCTCCTCGACACGCTCCAACACAGCGCGTTCGATTACTTCTGGAACGAATGCCACCCCGTGACCGGCCTCATCAAGGACCGCAGCACGCCCGGATCGGTGGCGAGCATCGCCTCACAGGGATTCGGGTTCTCGGCCACCTGCGTCGGCATCGACCGCGGCTGGATCACGCGGCAGGAGGGGCGTGAGCGCACGCTCAAGCAGCTCCGCACCTTCTGGTGGGGCGTGCAGGGCACTGCGGCGAGCGGGATGATCGGCTACAAGGGGCTCTACTACCACTGGCTCGACATGGCCACCGCGACGCGCACGTGGGACTCGGAGCTGTCCACCATCGACACCGCGCTGCTGTTCGCGGGCATGCTCGACGCCGCGCGCTACTTCGACGGGCCCGATTCGCAGGAGGTGGCGATCCGTGCACTCGCGGACTCGATCTACCTGCGCGCCGACTGGGACTTCATGCGCAACCTGGGCGTGGGGATCCGAATGGGCTGGAAGCCGGGCACTGGGTTCAACAACTTCGGGCTCTGGCGCGGCTACAACGAGGCGATGATCCTGTATCTGCTCGCGCTCGGTTCGCCCACGCATCCCGTGCCCGCCAACGCGTGGAACTACTGGATCTCGGGCTACCTCTGGCAGACGCACTACGGCTACTCGTTCGTCACGTTCCCGCCGTTGTTCGGGCACCAGTACAGCCATTGCTGGGTGGACTTCCGCGATCTGCGCGATCCCTACATGCAGACCAAGGGCATCGACTACTTCGAGAACTCCCGCCGCGCCACGCTGGCGCAGCGCGAGTACTCGATCCAGACCGCGCCGCTGTCCTTCGGTTACTCCGACAGTCTTTGGGGGATCACCGCCTCCGACTATCCGGGGGGCTATCTGGCGCGTGGCGCGCCGCCGGCGCAGAACGACGAGGGCACCATGGTGCCCACCGCTGCGCTGTCCTCGGTGGTGTTCACGCCGGCGGAGTCCTACGCGGTCATGCATCACCTGTGGGATCACTACCGCAGCGTGCTGTGGGGCCCGTATGGGTTCGTGGACGCGTTCAAGCCCTCGACGCTGTGGTGGGCGACGGACGTGATCGGCATCGACCAGGGTCCGATCCTGCTCATGATCGAGAACCATCGCACGGAAGCGGTGTGGAACCGCTTCATGCAGAGCCCGTACATCCAGACCGGACTCTCTCGCGCCAACTTCGTCGACTACTCGCTGATCGGCGTCACGCCCCAGACGCCGGGCGGTCTGTGGTTGTCCGCGCCCGAGCCCAATCCGACGCGCGGCCGGACCACACTGCAGTTCCGGCTCGCACGCAGCGCCGACGTGCGGCTGAGCGTGTTCGATGTGCAGGGCCGTGAACAGGCGGTGGCGCTCTCGGGCCGCCGCGAGGCGGGTGCGCACTCGGTCACGCTGTCCACCGCCGACTGGGCCGGCGGCATCTACTTCGCGCGACTGGAGGCGCACGGCGAGTCGCAGGTCACGCGGCTCGTGCACCTCTCCGACTGACCTGCTCCCGCGCGCGCGCCCCCGCTTCGGGGCGCGCGCGTCTCGTTCCCGAGGGTCGACCATGCCGCAGGCCGCCAGACGCTTCGCCACGAAGTACGGACACTTCACCGAGGACGGGCGAGAGTACGTGATCACCCGGCCCGACACGCCGCGGCCGTGGTCCAACATCCTGTGCACGGGCGACTATGGCGTCGCGATCACACAGGCCGGCTCCGGCTACAGCTGGCGCACCCACGCCACGTTCAACCGGCTGACTCGCTGGGAGCAGGACCTCGTCCAGGACCAGTGGGGGCGGTACCTCTACTGTCGAGATGCGTCGACCGGTGAGCTGTGGTCGCTGTCGCATCAGCCCGTGCAGGCCGAGACGCGCGACTTCCGCTGCCGCCACGGGGTCGGCTACTCGGCGTTCGAGGGCGAGACCCATGGCATCGCCAGCGAGTGGCTGGTGTTCGTGCCGCCGTCGGCAGGCTGCGAGGTGTGGCGCGTGCGCCTCACCAATCGCTCGCGTCGCGCGCGCACACTGGACCTGGTCACCTACCTCGAGTGGAACTGCGGTCCGTCGCCGGACACGCATCGCGAGTTCCACAAGCTGTTCCTCGAGACCGAGGTCGTGCCCTCGGCGCACGCGATGCTGGTCACCAAGCGCCTCAACACGATCGCCGAGCACGGCGTGGGCACGCCCTGGAACGTGGAATGGCCGCACGTCGGTGTCCTGGCCGCGAGCCGCCCTCTGGCGTCGTGGGAGAGCGACAAGCAGCGATTCGTGGGCCGCATGGGATCGCTCGCGGACCCGGCCGCGCTGCGCGCGCCGCGCGGCCGCGGCGTGCGCCTGTCGCGCAGCACGGGCAAGTGGCAGGACGCGATCGGCGCCATGCACCTGCGCGTCTCGATCCCCGCGGGTGCGACGCGAGAGGTGGCGTTCACGCTCGGGCTCGCGCACACGCGCCCCGAGGCGCTGCGCATCGCGCGCGCCATCCGCACTCCCGCGGGCGTCGAGAGGCTGCGCCGTGCCACGGAGCGCTACTGGCAGCGGCTGCTGGCGCCGCTCGCTGTGCGCACACCGGATCCGGCGTTCGACCTGCTCACCAACACGTGGTTCAAGTACCAGGCGATCTCGAGCCGGCTGTGGGGCCGCACCGGTTACTTCCAGATGGGCGGCGCGTACGGCTTCCGCGACCAGCTCCAGGACAGCCAGGTGTTCCTGCCGCTCGCACCGGAGCACACCGCGGCCCAGATCCGGCTGCACGCACGGCACCAGTTCGCCGACGGCGACGCGTGGCACTGGTGGCATCCGCTCACCGAGGAGGGGCTGCGCAAGCCGCTCAATGACGACCTGCTCTGGCTGCCGTTCGTCACGCTCAATCATCTGCGCGAGACCGGCGACCTGTCGCTGCTCGAGGCACGTGAGCCGTTCCTGGCCGCGGGAGGGCGGGCGCATGACGGCAGCGGCACGCTCTACGAACACTGCCGCCGCGCGATCGACTCCTTCGCGCGGCGCATGTCGCCGCGCGGCGTGCCGCGCATGGGAGCCGGAGACTGGAACGACGGCCTCTCGGCGATCGGCGCCAAGGGCCGCTCGGAGAGCGTGTGGCTCGCGCACTTCCTCGTGGGCATCCTCGACCAGTGGGTCGAGCTCGAGGCGCGCCGCGCGCGGCCCGATCGCGCGGTGATCCGCCGCTACGCCGCGTGGGCCGCCCGCATCCGCCGTGACGTGAACAGGCACTTCTGGGACGGCGACTGGTACCAGCGCGCCACGCGCGACGATGGCAGCGTGATCGGTTCGCGCCGCAATCGCGATGGCCGCATCTTCCTCAACGCACAGACGTGGGCCGTGCTGCACGATGTGGCGCCGGCGCCGCGCCGTGCCCGTCTCCTGGCCGCGCTCGAGAAGCACCTCTATCGCGAGTACGGCCCGCTGCTGCTGCAGCCAGCCTACCGCGTGCCCGACGCCTCCATCGGCTACCTCACGCGCTATGCGCCCGGCTCGCGGGAGAACGGCGGGCTGTACACGCACGCCGGCGTGTGGGCTGTGCAGATGGAGTGCAAGCTGGGCCGCGGCGACCGCGCGTGGGCGCTGTGGCGGTCGTTCTGCCCGGTGGTCCGCGGCGCCGATCCCGACCTCTACGCGGTGGAGCCGTACGTCAGTCCGGGCAATGTCGAAGGGCCCGATTCGCCGCACTTCGGGCGCGGCGGATGGACCTGGTACACGGGGTCGGCCGCCTGGCTCTTCCGGATCCAGACCGAGTGGATCCTCGGCGTTCGACCGGAGTGGGAGGGCCTTCGGATAAGGCCTTGCATCCCTTCGCATTGGAAGGGCTTCCAGATCACGCGTCGGTTCCGCGGGGCGACCTACCAGGTCGAGGCGACCGTGGGTGGGGGCGAGCCGGGGGTGTGGCTCGACGGTCGGAGACTGCCCGGTGACCTCGTGCCGACCCAACGGGCCGGCGGCCGGCACCGTGTCCAGGTGCGGCTGGCCGCCCCTCGGAAGGTCCGCTGAAGGGCGTCTCCCCCCAAAGGACCCGTTGACACTCGCGAAGTCGCGTGTAATCGTTTTCAGGCGTTGCCACCGGAGACGGTCATCTTCCGCATCGGTGCTCGTTTCCACGCTTCGCTTCGCACGCCCGATGAGAGCCTGCGCAGCGCCGCGTGGACGGCCCCGGGACCACGCTGGGAGACATGCCGGACGCTTCGGTGGAGACGGTTCACGTCCACGGTCTGCTCGGGTCACCCGGCTCTCGAATCGGGTCCCGCGAGTGGTCCACCCCCTCAGTAAGGAGGAGCAGCATGAACGGTGATCGCTACATGCGAGTGGCCGGAGCCACGATGGGCGCGCTCGCGCTCGTCGCGACGACCGCGTTCGCCACGCCCGACATCAACAGCGCCGTGCTCAAGCTCAGCCACTTCAACGACTGTCCCACCAGCACGATCACGGCGGTGAACAACTACCCGGCGCTGATCAGCGTCGAGGATCACGACGTCCTCGGCGCCTGCTTCGGCTGGGCCAACCTGCATGCGTGGAGCTTCTCCACCGATGGCACCACCGCCGCCGAGTTCGCCAACAACTCGGCGTTCTCGTTCTCGGCCACGATGACGATCGACAACCTCGGCTCCGACCCCACGGACGGCACCGAGGCCGGTCTCCGCATCGCGCCCTGGTGGAGCCCGTACAGCGACGGTCGTGTCAACGCCCGTCTGCCCGACGGTGAGATCGCGTGCTTCGGCGGCCGCCTGCCGTTCTACACGTTCACCGGCCAGCACGGCATCCTGCTCACCGAGAACAACCCGATCACGATCGAGATGATCTACAGCCCGAACGGCCTGAGCAACGCCAGCCCGGGCACGGTCGTCTACAACGTGACCTACAACAGCAACAGCTACACCAGCGGTCCGCTGGCCTTCGACCAGGGCAACCCGGCCGAGGACCCGCCGTACGGCCTGTGGGGCATCCTCAACCAGGCGCGCGTGGGCGGCTTCATGCAGGGCCCGAACGGCAGTGGACCGGATAACCACCTGAAGGTCACGTGGACGAACATCCAGTTCGTCAACGACAAGCCGACCTCCACCGAGAACACCACGTGGGGCAAGGTGAAGAGCCTGTACCGCTGATCCCCCGATCCGCGGACACACGAACGGCCGCCCTCGCAAGAGGGCGGCCGTCTCGTCTTCGTCGGCAGCGCTCCGGTCAGACCGGGACGCCCTCGGCCTGACTCGGCGTGAGCACTCCGCCGTGCGTTCGGATGACGTCGCGGTAGTAACGCCCGCTGCGCTTGATCGTTCGGCGCTGGGTGGCATAGTCCACATGGATCAAGCCGAAGCGCTTGGTGAAGCCGCTCGCCCACTCGAAGTTGTCGAGCAGGCTCCACGCGTAGTATCCGCGCACGTCGGCGCCCTGCTGGATCGCGGCATGCACGGCGCGCAGGTGCTGGCGGTAGTAGTCCACGCGCAGCGGGTCCTCGATCTGGCCATCGATGGGGGACGGCGGGTCGTAGAAGGCCGCGCCGTTCTCGGTGACGTAGAGCGGCATGCGGCCGTAGCGCTCGGTGACCCACAGCAGCACACGTTCGAGGCTCGCGGCGTGCACCTCCCAGCCGGTCTCGGTGTAGGTGCTCTGCGACTGGCGCACGGCGCGTGCGCGGACCGGAGGCAGCGAATCGTCGTGCGCGACCACGTTGCGTGTGTAGTAGTTGATCCCGAGGAAGTCGAACGGCTCGCGCAGCGACGCCAGCTCCTCGGCCGGGAACTCGGGCCACGCCGCGCCGAAGATCTCGCGCATCTCGTCGGGGTAGCGGCCGAGCAGCGCGGCGTCGAGATACTGGCGGTTCATGTAGGCGTCCGCGCGCTGCGTGGCCGCGAGGTCGACCGGCTGCGTGCTCGAGCAGTCCTTGGGCTCGAGGTTGACCACGAGCCCGATGCGGTGGCGGCCCTGCTCGCGGTAGGCGCGCACCGCGCGCGCATGCGCGAGCATGAGGTGGTGGGACGCGATCGGCGTCTCGTACAGGCTGCGGTGGCCCGGCGCGTTGACGCCGAAGAGGTACCCGCCGTCGGTCACGACCCAGGGTTCGTTGAGCGTGGCCCACATGGGGACGCGGTCGTCGAGCGCGTCGAACACGATCCGCGCGTAGTCCTCGAACCACTTGGGTGCGTCGGGATTCAGCCAGCCCCCTCGGTCATCGAGTGCCGCGGGCAGGTCCCAGTGGAACAGGGTCACGTTCGGCGCGATACCCGCCTCGAGCAGGGCATCGACGAGGCCTTCAAGCGCCGCGTCCGCTTCACCATCGCCTTCGACATCCCCGAAGCTCCCGTCCGCGCCTCGCTCTGGCGCTCGATGTTCCCGCCCGAAGCGCCGCTCGCCGCCGACATCGACTGGCAGCACCTCGCCGACAAGTTCGAGATGGCCGGCGGCTACATCAAGAAAGCCGCCATCCGCGCCGCCGCCCGCGCCCTCGCCCGCGGCTCCTCGACGACCATCACCTTCGCCGACCTCGAGCTCGCCGCCCAGCTCGAGTACCGCGAGATGGGCCGCATCGGCTAGCGTCAGGTTCTGCACAGGTTTGCGGTGGCACCGGAGTTGCTGAGACGCGGGCCATGTCGATTCGCCTGGTCGTTGTGTCAGTCGTGCCGTTGGTTGCCATGTCGTCGATCGCCGTGGCGCAGCCCGTGATCCGCAAGGAGACGGCGCCGCCGCCGCCGCCGTCGGTGCGCGTCGATGTGGGCGTGGCATCGCCGGTGGGCGCGGTCGGAGTGGTGTACTCGCGGCCGCTGGCGCCGCACTTCGCGGTGGAGCTCGGCGCCGGAATCGGGCTCAGCGGTGTTCAACTTTCGGTCATGGGCAAGCCGCGGTTCGGCAGCGGGCGGTGGAGGTACACGCCGGGGCTCGGCGTGTCGGTGGGCGTGCCGCTCGGCGGGACGTCGGCGTTCCACGACGGGCATCCGGCCGGCGACCACGAGATCGACGGCGACCCGATCACCATGCGCTGGCTCGACGCCGACGTGCTCGGCGTCGAGTACCGCGGGCCGAGCGGCTTCGTGTTCGCGGCGTCGGG
>CADEFY010000037.1 GCA_902826705.1 uncultured bacterium | reverse complement strand
TGGGCGCGGTTGCGCGAATCCGCACCGCGCCACCACGTCGGTGGCGCGGCGACCGCACCAGCGCGGGGCCGCGCGCGACGGGCGCGGCGTGAGTGCTTCGGGTAGAGTGCCGCCCGCCATGGAACAGCCCGACTTCCGACTCCCCGACCTGCGCTTCGTGCCGGTGGACGACGTCCACCCGCACGAGTGGAACGACCTGCAGCGCACCGAGCCCCTCGTGGCCAAGCTCCGCGAGAGCGGCACGCTGCGCAATCCGCCGATCGTGGTGCAGGTGGGAGACGGCCACCGCGTCGAGACGCGATTCGTGGTGCTCGATGGCGCCAACCGCGCCACCGCGGCCAAGGCCGCCGGCTGGCCGCACATCGTGGTGCAGGTGGTGCGCTACGAGGAGCCGTGGGTCCAGCTCGGCACGTGGTACCACGCGCTCACCGCCGAGGCGCGCGGCTCGCTCGAAGCCGGGCTCGCCCGCATCCCGGGGCTCGAGCACGCCACGCACGAACGCATCCATGCGCGCGCCATGCTGGCGCGGCGCGAGGCGCTCGCGTGCATCGCGCAGAGCGAGGGCGACGCGCTGGTCCTGCAGGGCGGCCGCACGCTGCACGAGCGCAACCAGCTCTTGAACCAGATCGTGGGCGTGTACCACGACCGCGTGCCCTACGTGCGCGTGACCACCGACTCGCTCACCCAGGCGCGCCGCGAGCACCCCGACGTGACCGCGCTCGTCGTGTTCCCGCGCTACGACCCCGCCGAGGTGATCGAGCTGGCCGGCGCGGGCGAGCTGTTGCCCGCCGGCATCACGCGCCACTTGATCCAGTGGCGCGCGCTGCGCGTGAACATCCCCGTGGCGATGTGCGAGGACACGGCCATGCCGCTCGCCGAGAAGAACGCGTGGATCGCCCACTGGCTCGACGACCGCGTGCGCCAGCGGCAGGTGCGGTTCTACGCCGAGCCCACGGTGATGTTCGACGAATAGCCGTTGGCGCTCACGCCACGGGCCGCATGCTCTGCAGCGCGAGCGTGTTGCCCTCGGTGTCGGTGAAGAACGTGAGCCAGAGCGCGTGCGAACCCAGCACGGCCACCTGATGCGGCGCGTCCACGAACTGCACGCCGCGCGCCGTGAGCTGCGCGTGCGCCGCCTCGATGTCCGGCACGTCGAAGTACACGATCGAGCCCGGGTGGTCATGCGCCGGCTCGGGCAGTGACAGCATGAGCCGCACTCCTGCGGCGTCGAAGAACGCCATGCCCGGCGGCGCCGAGAACAGGTGCGTCATGCCGAGCGCGTCACGATAGAACGCCGTGGCGCGGTCGATGTCATGCGCCGTCATCGCGATCTGCGCGATACGGCCGAGTGCGACGGGTGGGTGCGTCATGGGGCCTCCTCGAGTGCCTAGCCGGACACCGGGCACGCGGCCGCCCGCAGGGAAGCTGGTCCGCGTTCGGCCTGCACTCTAGAGTGATCGCATGCGAGCCATGGTGTTCGATCGCACGGGCGGCCCCGAGGTGCTGGAGCCGCGCGACCTCCCCGAGCCCGCGCTCGCGGCGCACGAGGTGCGCGTGCGCGTGCGCGCGTGCGGCATCAACCACCTCGACCTGTGGGTGCGCGGCGGGCTGCCCGGCCTGGCGATCGAGCTGCCGCACGTACTCGGCAGCGACATCGTGGGCGAGATCGTCGAGGTCGGTGCGGCCGCCGGCGCGCTCGCCGTGGGCCAGCGGACGCTCGTGCTGCCCACGATCTCGTGCGGCACGTGCTCGGCGTGCCTCGCGGGCGATGACAACCTCTGTCGCGAGTACGACGTGCTCGGCCGCCGCCGCAATGGCGGCTACGCCGGATCGGTGGTCGTGCCCGCCGTGAACTGCCTGCCGTTCCCCGAGCGACTCACGTGGGAACAGGCGGCGGCCGTGCCGCTGGTGTTCCTCACGGCGTGGCACATGCTGATCGGCCGCGCCCGCCTGCGCGCGGGCGACGACGTGCTCGTGATCGGCGCGGGCAGCGGCGTGGGCAGCGCCGCGATCCAGATCGCACGGCTGCACGGCGCACGCGTGATCGCCACGGCAGGCTCACCGGACAAGCTCGACCGGGCCCGAACCCTGGGCGCCCACGAGACGATCGACCACACGCACGAGGACATCGCCGCACGCGCCCGCGCGCTCACCGCCAAGAAGGGCGTGGACGTGGTGATCGAGCACGTGGGCGGCCGCGTGTTCGAGGCCGGAGTCGCGGCGCTGGCCCGCGACGGCCGACTGGTGACGTGCGGCGCCACGATCGGCAGCAAGGTGACGCTCGATGTGAACACGCTCTTCGGCCGGCACCTGTCGCTCATGGGCTCCTGGATGGGCCGCCGCGACGAGCTGCTCGCCCTGCTGCCGCACGTAGAGTCGGGCGCGCTCGAGCCCGTGCTCGACCGCGTGTTCCCGCTGCACGAGGCGCGCGCCGCCCACGAGCACATCGAGGCGCGGCGCCAGTTCGGCAAGGTGGTGCTGGTGCCGTAGGCGTACGGCGTGTCGCGACTACTGCCCCGTCGTGTGCCGGTGGTCGGGCAGGTACGCCAGGTGTCCCTCGAGCATGTGCACGCCGATCACCTTGGCGAGCATCTCCTCGGAGATGCGCACCGCGCGCACATCGACCGCGAGCGGCTGCCCGCGGCGGATCACATCGAGGTCGAGCGCGACCGCATCGGCCTTCCAGCCCGCCTTGCCCGCGAACCAGTCGCGCGGCACCTGGCCATCGATGCTGCGGATGATGTCGCCCGGCTTGAGCTTGGCCTTGTCCGCCGGACTGCCCGGCATGACCTTCAGGATGCGCGGCCGCTGCGTGACGCTGTCCATCTCGACATTCACGCCCAGCCAGGGCCGATCCCGCGTCCCCTGGTACGCCGCCAGACACGCCCCCACCTCGAGCGGACACTGCGGCTCCTCTGCACGCACCACCAGGGGCGCCACGACCCCGAGCACCATCGCCACCAGAATGCCCAGACGCACACGCTTCATGGGTTCCCTCCCGCTAGATGAGCCCAGCCCACCCGATCGCACAGGAGTCTCGGCCAAGCTCACGAACCCTTGAGCCACCCGGGAAGCGGGCCTTTGAACTCCCCCCTCTGTGCACGACTGCAGGTGCTGGCCCCGGGCATGTGGAGCGGCGAAGCGGCACCCCGAGCGGCGGCCCCGGACATGTGGAGCGGCGAGTCTGAGCGTCGACGCAGCCAGGATGGCGGAGTCGATGCTCAGCCTCAGAGAGGCGGAGCAGGATGCGGAGCCGAGCGGCCGCGGAGCATGTCCGGGGCTGCCGCGAGCGAACGATGAAGCCGCCGCTCCACCCACGCCCCCGGCCTGACCGCATGCGCAGCGCCGAAGCACAAACCCCGCGCAGCAGAGCCCTCACTTCTCCCGCGCCCACCTCACGAGTTCCGGCAGCGACACATCCTTGCCGTACATCAGCATCGCCACCCGGAACGCATGCCCCGCCACGCCCCGCATCCACCACGCCGCCGCCGCCATCACCGCGATCGTGGCCCAGGCCTCCCACGCCGACACACCCCCCAGGGCCATGCGGGTGGGCGTGAGCATCGGCGAGAACGGCGGCAGCATCGACACCGCCGTGAGCCACGGCAGGTCCGGGTGGTCGAGTGCCGGGCCGATGAACACCAATGAGAAGAACGGCAGCCACATGAACGTCGAGTTCATCGACTGGGTGGTCTGCAGGTCCTTGAGCGTGGCCATCATCGCGGCCGTGAGCGCCGAGTAGAACACCAGCCCGAGCAGCGTGAGCGTGACCGCCGTGAAGATGAAGAACGGCGAGCCTATCGGGGGGATCTCGAACCGCCACACGGCCGCGCATGCGATCGCGCTGATCACGTACGCCGCCGCTTGGAGGGCCCCGAGTCCCACATACGCCACCAGCTTGCCGTCGATCCAGGTCTGCGCCGACACCGCGGACACGATCACCTCCGTGACGCGGTGCGCCTTCTCGGCAGCCACGCCCGTCATCATGTAAGCGAGCGTGGCGAAGTGGATCACGAAGAAGATCGCCAGCAGGCCGAGCGCCGTGAGCCGCTCGGCGCGCGAGGACCCGGTGGCCTTGGCATGCAGCACCGCACGCACGTGCACCGAGTCGTCGAGCAGCGTCACCGCGGCCGTGTCGATGCCCATGGCCTGCGCCCGGTGCGCGCGCGCCACGCGCCGCAGCGACGATTCGATCGTGTTGACGAGGCGCTGCGAGTCGCGCCGCAGCAGCAGTTCCACCGGTTCGCCGTGCGTGAACCCCGGTGGCACGAACGCCACCGCGTCGAGCGTGCGGGCGTCGAGCTGGGCGTCGAGCGCCGCACGCTGGGCCGCCGCGCCCGCCGCGTAGGTCCACGCCACACGCGGCGCGCTCGGCAGCGTGTCGCGCACGCCCGCCGGCCACACCACGGCCACGCGAGAGCCGCTCGAGGCCGCGCGCCCGAGCAGGCCCGCCAGCACGCCGGTGCCCAGCAGAAGCAGCGGGGTGAGCAGCAGCGAGATGTAGAAGTCCTTGCGCGTGAGCACCTTGATGAACTCCCAGCGCGCGATCGGCCACCATGCGGGGGTGCGCATCACGCCACCGCCTCGGCGGCGCGGTCGTCGCCCAGCGCCCGCACGTAGATCTCGTGCAGCCGCAGCGGGCGCGACTCGAGCTCGCGCACATCGTGCCGCGCCGCGACCGCGGCCAGCAGGCGCGACAGCGCCACGGTGGGCGGCAGCGCCAGTTCGGCGCGGCTCGTGGCGCCCTGGTCGCGCAGCGCGAGCAGCGTGGCGCCCTGCTCCCGCACGAGCGCCGCCCAGCCCGCCGCATCGGGGGCGCCCGCCACCTCGAACGCAACCACGCGGTCGGCGCCGGCCACCGCGGCGCGGCGCAGCTCGGCGAGTGTGCCGGCCAGCAGTTCGCGCCCGCGCGAGATCAGGAAGAACCGGTCGCACAGCCGCTCGGCCAGATCGAGTTGGTGTGCCGAGAGCAGCACGGCCGCGCCGCGCGCGCGCTGCTCGGCGATGATCTCGAGGAACAACTCCTGGTTGAGCGGATCGAGCCCCGAGAACGGCTCATCGAGGATCACCAGTTCCGGCGCATGCAGCAGCGCGCCGGCCACCTGCAGCTTCTGCTGGTTGCCCTTGCTCAGCGTCTCCACGCGGTCGCGCGCGCGGTCGGCGAGCGAGAGTCGTTCGAGCCACTCCCGCGCCGCCGCGCGTGCATCGGCCCACGTGCGGCCGCGCAGCGTGGCGAGGTAGGCGAGCATGTCCTCGGCGCGCACGTCGGGGTACAGGCCGCGCTCCTCCGGCAGGTAGCCCAGCGTGCGCCGATCGAGCGCGCCGCCCTCCACGCGCACCTGCCCCGAGTCGGGACGCGTGAGGCCGAGGATCATGCGCAGCGTGGTGGTCTTGCCCGCGCCGTTGGGTCCCAGGAACCCCATCACCTCGCCACGCCGCACGGTGAAGCTCACGTCGGAGGCGGCGAAACGTTCGCCGTAGCGCTTGGTGACGCGATCGACTTCGAGCATGGGCAGGTCCCCGGGGTATGAGCGCAGCACGCTGCATGTTCCACGATCGCGCGCGCGCTGCAACCGCCGATCCACCGATGCCGCGCCGCCCGCGCATGAGCGCGCCGCCATGCTAGCTTGCGCCTCGTGGACACTCCGACTCCCAGCACGCGGCCCGCCGGTTGGTTCGATGCCGACGACGCGCCGCCCGGCCCCGACCTCGCGACCTGCATCCACTGCGGGCTCTGCCTGACCGCGTGCCCCACCTACCGCACGCTCAAGACCGAGCCCGACTCGCCGCGCGGCCGGCTGTACCTGATGCGCGGTCTCGCCGAGGGCCGCATCGCGCCCAGCGACGCGCTGGTCACGCATCTCGACCGCTGCCTCGACTGCCGTGCCTGCGAGACGGTGTGCCCGGCGGGCGTGCCCTACTCACAGCTGCTCGAGGCCACGCGCGGGCAGATCGAACGCCGCACGCGCCGCGCGTCCCTGGCGCGCCTCGCCGGTACGTGGGCGCTGCGCGCCGTGCTGCCGCACCGCGGCCGCGTGCAGTGGGTGGCGAGCCTGCTGCGCCTGTCGCAGGCGCCGCCGCTCGCCGCGATCGCGCGCGCCATGAGCGAGCGCGGCGTGCTGCCGCGCGTGATGGCGCAGGGGCTCGCGATGACGCCCGCGATCGCGCCGCGGGCCGCGCGGCCGCTCGAGGCCGTGGCGCGCGCCCTCCCCGCCGGTGCTCGCATGGAGTCGCGCGCCGGCGGGCTCGTGTTCCACCCGGCGGGCACGCGCCGTGACGTGGTGGCGCTGCACACGAGCTGCGTGATGCCCGCGTTCTTCCCCGCACTCGACCACGCCACCGTGCAGTTGCTGCTGATCGCGGGGCTCGAGGTGCGCGTGCCGGCCGCGCGCACGTGCTGCGGCGCGCTGCAGGCGCACGCGGGGCTGCGCGCCGAGGCCAAGGCGCTCGCCACACGCAACACGGCGGCCTTCGCCGACGGCGCCACGTTCATCGTCTCCAACTCGGCCGGCTGCGGTGCTGCGCTGCGCGAGACCGGCCATCTGCTCCATGGCTCGCCCGCCGCCGAGGCCGCCACGTCGCTCTCCACGCGCGCGCGCGACGTGAGCGAGGTGCTGGCGCACTTCGGGCTCCCCGAACCGGCGCGCACGCTGCATGCCCCCGAGGACCCGGCGCGGCCCCTGCGCGTCACCTACCACGACGCCTGCCACCTGGCGCACGCGCAGCGCGTGCGCGAGGCGCCGCGGCGGCTGCTGCGCGCACTGCCGGGCGTGGAACTGGTCGAACTGCCCGATGCCGACTGGTGCTGCGGCAGCGCCGGCACCTACAACCTGTCGCAGCCCGATCTCGCCGACGCGCAGCTCGTGGGCAAACTCGACCGCGTGGCGCAGGTGGCGCCGCACGTCGTGGTGGCCAGCAATCCCGGCTGCCTGCTGCACATGCAGCGCGGCGCCGAGGCGCGCGGCATGCGCGTGCGGCAGGCGCATGTGGTCGAACTGCTCGCCGAGGCGCATCTGGGCGCGGGGCATTGAGCGCGCCGCTCGCGGCGTCCCGGCGCGCCGTGGCCGCGCTGTTCCTCGAACGCCAGTGGCTCGACCGGCCGCGCGAGCGCCGGCTCACGGCCCGCACGCTCGCGGCGTTCGTGCAGGCCACGTGCGGGCTGCAGATCGACTCGGTGCACGTGGTCGAGCGTGCGCATCACCTCACGCTCTGGAGCCGGTTCGGCGTGTACGACCGCCGCCGGCTCGAGCGGCTGCTCTACCGCCAGCGCGTGCTCGTCGAGTACCTCACGCATGTCGCCTGCTTCGTACCGCGCAGCGACCTGCCGCTGCTGCGGCGGTTCATGCTCGACACGCCGTCGCGCTGGAAGCGCACCACCGACTGGCACGAGCAGCATCACGAGGCGATCGAGTGGGTGGCGGCGCAGGTGGCCGCCCGAGGGCCGCTCGGCACGGCCGACTTCGAGCGCCCCGAGGGCCGCGGCCGCAGCGGCGGCTGGTGGGACTGGCGCCCCACCACGCGCGCACTCGACTACCTCTGGAAGTGCGGGCGGATCGCCGTGCACTCGCGCGTGCACTTCCACAAGCGCTACGACGCGGCCGAACGCGTACTGCCCGAACTCGCCACGCTGTCGCCCCTGACCGAGGCGGCGGCGACCGAGCAGCGCCTGTTGCGCTCGCTGGCCGCCATGGGTGCGGCCAGCATCGACGACCTGCGCAGCTACTGGACCTGGCCGCAGCTCATGGCGCCTGCCCTTCGCGCCGCGCTCGCACGCCTCGAAGCCGACGGTCGCGTCGTGCGCTGCCGGGTCGAGGGCCAGCGCGGCGATTGGTTCGTGCGCGCCGACGACGTGCCGGCGCTGCAGCGCGCGGCCCGCAGGCGCGCGGCCTCCCGTGGCACGGTGCTGCTGTCGCCGTTCGACTCGCTGCTGTGGCATCGCACGCGCATCGAGCGGTTGTGGGGCTATCACTACCGGATCGAGATCTACGTACCCGGCGCCCAGCGCGCGCACGGCTACTACTCGCTGCCGGTGATGCACGACGGCGTGTTCATCGGCCGCGTGGACCTGAAGACGCATCGCGACCAGGGCGTGCTCGAGGCGCGGCACGCGCACTTCGAACCGTGGTTCGCAGCGGGTCAGGCGCCGCCACGCGCCGCGTGGGGCGAGGTCGATCGCGATGCGGCGCTCACCGGACTGGCCAGTGCACTCGCGGACCTGGCCGCCCATGTGGGCGCGTCGCGCGTGCAGCTCGGGCGCGTCACGCCGGCCAAGCTCCGCGCGCCGCTCGCGCGAGCGCTCAGCGGAGCGCCTTCGGGATCACCAGGCGCACCGCGCCGTGGGTCTCGGAGAACCGGCAGATCTTGATGTCGGTGAGGCCCGCCGAACGCGCCGCCTGTCTCAACGAGTCCTCGCTCACCGCCTTGCCGCCACGCGGATAGACCACCCAGATGCCGCCTGCGGGCCGGATCGCGTCGACCAGCCGCGCCAACCGCGCGTGCGCCGATGCGGTCGCCGCCGCCAGCAGCACGTGATCGCACCCCGCACTCGCGCGCCGCGCCGGCGCCGCGCCGAGCCGGGCCGTGAGCGCGCGCACGAACGCCGCCTCGAACGTGCCCAGCAGTGCCAGCTTCTGCCCGGCCTTCACGCCCAGCTTGTCGAGCACCGAGGGCGGGTTGCGGATCGCGTCCGCCCAGCGGGCGGCCGCATCGCCCAGTTCGAGCACGAGCGTGCCCTCGGGACCCTTCAGCGTCAGCTCCCCGCCGCGGGCCGTGACCGACGTGAGCGTGGCGATCATGAGCTTGCGGCGGAACGCGCCGCGGAACAGCACATGGTCGTGCTCGAGCAGCGCCCTGCCCTCACCCGCCTCACCGCCGCTCCGCGCCCCGCAGACCGCTTCACGCCCCATGGCTGCCACGCTCCTCATGTCCCGTGTGCCCGAACACGCAGCATAGGGGCGGGCGCTGGCTGGCCGCCACGGCCGCGGTCGCCCTCGACTCCGCCCCGGGCATCCGCCTAGAATTGCCCGCCGGGCGCCGCACCCCCTCTTGGAGAACTCATGCCCCTCGCACGCCGCCTGGCGCTCGCCGCCCTGGCCCTCGTCAGCCTCGCGCTCGCCTCCACCGCCACGGTCACCTGGTGGCGCGCGCACCGCGCCGCGCCCTCGCTCGTGCGCGACGCCGGCAAGGCGCGGCCCTCGGACTGGTTCCTCGCGCAGCGCATGCTCCCCGATGGCAGCGTGCCCTCGGAGCGGGTCGGGGCCGCGCGCCAGATGCGCCTGTTCGAGCAGTCGCTCACGACGAGCGCCGGGCTCGACTGGGAGTGCGTGGGGCCCTACAACATCGGCGGCCGCGTCACGGCACTGGCCGCACTGCCGGGCGGCGTCACGGTGTACCTCGGCTCGGCCAATGGCGGCGTGTTCAAGTCGGTCAACAGCGGGCTGAACTGGGTGCCGCTCACCGATGCCACACCGATCATGTCGGTGGGCGCGCTCGCGATCGATCCCTCGGATCCGCAGTCCGTGTACGTGGGCACGGGTGAAGCCAACGGCTCGGTGGACTCCTACGACGGCAACGGGCTCTGGCGCACGCGCGACGGCGGGCTCACCTGGGAGCACCTCGGCCTCGCCGCCACCGCCCGCATCGCCGAGGTCGCGGTCGATCCGCAGGATCCGCAGCACCTGCTCGTCGCCGCCATGGGCCGGCAGTTCAGCACCGGGCCCGATCGCGGCCTCTACCGCTCCACCGACGGCGGCGCCTCGTGGTCGCGCGTGATCGCCGTCAACGACAGCACGGGCGCATGCGATGTGGTGTTCAACCCGCTCCACCCCGACACGGTGTACGCCGCCACCTGGGAGCGCGTGCGTCGGCCCACGTACCGCCGCGCGTTCGGGCCGGGCGGTGGCGTGTGGCGCAGCGTGGACCGTGGCGCCACGTGGTCGCGACTCACCACCGGACTGCCCGCTCGCGACGACAACCAGGGCCGCATCGGCCTCGCGATCGCCGCCAGCCGGCCGTCGCGCGTGTACGCCATGGTCATGTCCGGCGCGATCGGCGGCTACACCGGCCGTGGCGTGTACCGCACCGACGACGGCGGCCAGACCTGGGTCAAGCGCGACACGGGGCTCTTCAGCTCGAGCTTCGGCGGGTTCAGTTGGTACTTCGGTGAGATCACGGTGGATCCCACCAACCCCGACCGCGTGTACACGTGCGGTGTGACGCTGCTGCGGTCGCTCGACGGCGGCGTGTCCTACGCCGACGTCACCTCGGGCGCGCACGTCGACGAGCACGCGCTGTGGATCGACCCCAGCAACCCCAACCGCGTGTTGATGGGCAGTGACGGCGGGTTCTACTGGACGCTGGGCGGCGTGGGCTGGAACAAGAGCCTGGACCTGCCCATCACGCAGTTCTACGCCGGCACCGTGGCGCCGCAGAACAGCGCCAAGATCCTGGGCGGCACGCAGGACAACGGCACCCTCAAGACCGAGGCCGGCCCGAGCGCGTGGACCAACATCCTCGGGGGCGACGGCTTCCACGTGCTGGTGGACGCAGCCAACGTCGACCGGCTGTTCGCCGAGTGGCAGTTCGCGAGCAACGGCTCGGGCATCAAGCGCAGCAACAACAACGGCGCGGCGTTCAGCGGCACCGGCGGCTGGGCGGCGGGCGACCGCTACAACTGGAACACGCCGTTCGCGGCCAACCCGCGCTCACCCGCCACGATGCTCGCCGGCAGCCATCGCGTGTACCGCTCGCTCGACAACGGCGTGCAGTGGCTGCCGATCGGCCCCGACCTCACGTACAACCTGCCCTCGGGCGTGGTGCTGAGCACGATCACCACCGTGGCGGTGAGCGGCCCTGACACCAGCCTCTACTACGCGGGCACCGACGACGGACGCGTGTGGCGCAGCGTCGACCGCGGCGCGAGCTGGTACGAGATCACGTTCGGGCTGCCGTCGCGCTACGTGACGCGCGTGGTGCCCGACCCGGTGGATCCGCAGGGCGTGTACGTGACGCTGTCGGGATTCGGTCTCGACGAGCTCGCCGCCCACGTGTACCGCAGCACCGATCGCGGCACCACGTGGGCGGCCGTCGATGGCAACCTGCCGGACACGCCCGCCAACGACCTGGTGGTCGATCCGGTGGATCCGCAGACGCTGTACGTGGGCACGGATGCGGGCGTGTACTACTCGCGCGACCGTGGCGCCGTGTGGGCGCCGATGGGCCGCGCGATGCCCGTGCAGACCGTGTTCGACCTCGAGTTGCACGCGGCCTCGCGCACGCTGGTCGCGTTCACGCATGGCCGCTCGGCGTGGCGGTTCGACCTGGCGTTCGTGCCGCTCGCGGTGCCGGGTGGCGCTCCCGCGCACGCGGCGCTGGCGCTCTCGCGCCCCTCCCCCAACCCGGCGCGCGGGCCGGTGGCGCTCACGCTCACCCTCGCGCGAGCCGCGCGAGTCGATGTGACGGTGCACGACCTGAACGGCCGCCGCGTGGCCACACTGCTCGCCGGCGCACAACCCGCAGGGCCCCGGAACCTGCGCTGGGAGCGGGTGGACGCGTCTGGAAAGCGCGTGAGCGCCGGGGTGTATTTCGTTCGGGCGACGGCGGATGGCGGTGCGGTGAGCCAGCGCGTCGTGCTCGTGGACTGATCCCTCGGGCGCGCGCGACGACGGCCGCGCAGCGCTCGGCGGGGTCGCCTCCGGCCGCGCCGGACGCGGCTCGCCACCCCCCTCGGTGGCGGGGAGCCGCGGCTGACGCGGGTGGGCGGCAGGTGGCCTGCAGATTCCCCTTTGAAATCGCGGCGTTCGCTGCTATACCCACGCGTGGCTAGGGCGTTCGATTCGCGCCCGTCCGGATTTGAGCGGTTCTCATCACCGTCACAGGAGGAAGGATCCCCATGGCTGCGAAGATGATGACCAAGACGCAGATCGCCGGTTACCTGGCGGACAAGTTCGAGATCCCCAAGAAGACGGGCACCGCGATCCTCGAAGAGATCGCCCTGCTCGCCGCCAAGAACGCCAAGGTCGGCTTCAAGTTCCCGGGCCTCGGCAAGCTCGTGGTCGTCAACCGCAAGGCGCGCATGGGCCGCAACCCGCAGACGGGCGAGGCCATCAAGATCCCGGCCAAGCGCGTGCTCAAGTTCCGCATCTCGAAGGAGATGAAGGACCGCGTCCTCAAGTAGAGAGCGTCAGCGCCTCGCGCGCTGGCAGCGGCTGCATCGCGAAGGCCCCGGCGGCGACGCCGGGGCCTTGCGCGTTCAGGGGCCGCGGCGGCCGGCCGATACCCCGGAGACCCGCCCGGAGGATCGATGCCCGTCGACGTGACCCTGCTCGAGCGGCTCCCCGAGCCCGTGCTGCTGGTCTCCCCCGCCGGCGACACGCTCTACGGCAACGCCGCGTTCCATCGCCTCGTCTCGCAGATCGGCGTCCCCAGCCGACTGGCGGGACTGTTCGGCCCGCCCGCCCAGGTGGTGCTGGCCGAGGCGCGCCGCAACGGCTCGGCGCGCGCGTTCCTGCCGTTGGCGGGCGGATCCGACAGCGCGCGCGGCTACCGGCTCGAGGTGCACGGCGGCAGTGAGGACGGCACGCTCGCGGTGCTGCTGATCGACCTCTCCGAGGAGGTCGCGTGGCGCCACCAACTGTTCCTGCGCAACAGCGAGCTCACGGTGCTCAACGACATCGGCACCGCGCTCACCGCCACGCTCGAGATGGACGCGCTCGCGCGCCGCATCTGGGAGCAGACCGGCCGCATCATGGATCACGCCAACTTCTTCATCGCGCTGCACGAGCGAGAGACCGGCCGTGTCACGTTCCCGATCTGGGTGGAGGACGGCACGATCGAGGACACCGACCGCTCGCGGCCGTTCGGTCAGGGGCTCACCGAGCACATCCTGATGAGCCGGCAGCCGCTCCTGCTGTCGGGCGATGTGTCGGCGCAGCTCGACCAGATGGGCATCGAGCGCATCGGCCGCACGTGCGTGTCGTTCATCGGCGTGCCGATCCTGGCGGACGGCACCGCCATGGGCGTGATGGCGCTGCAGGACTACACCACGCCGTCGCGCTACGGCCGCCACGAGATGGGCGTGCTGAGCATCGTGGCCAACCAGGCCGGCGCGGCGATCCGCAACGCGCAGTTGTTCGAGTCGGCGCGGCGCGCGTACCGCGAGCTGTCGCAGGCCCAGAACCAGCTGCTCGAGTCCGAGCGCCTGCGCGGCGTGACCGAGACCGTCGGCGCGCTCAACCACGAGGTCAACAACCCGCTCGCCACGATCGTCGGCTCGGCGCAGCTCCTGCTGCGACGCACCGACCTGGAGCCCGACCTGCGCCAGAAGGTCGAGCGCATGCTCGAGGCCGGGCGGCGCATCCAGCAGGTCACGGGCCGCATGGCCACGCTGATCCAGGCCACGTCGCGGCCGTACCCGGGCCATACGCAGATCATCGACCTGCGCGGCTCGATCGCCAAGAGCGAGCACCGGCCGTCGCAGGAGCCGGCGGCGTAGCTCGGACGGATCAGGGCGTGCCGGTCGCCCCGCGGCGGCGCAGCACCCAGATGCTCGACTCGCGCTTGCTCGCCCCGCTCGCCTCGCGCTGCTGGCGCTCGAGGAACAGCATCACCGTGGCGGCGCGGAACGGATCCTCGGACGCGATCGCCTCGCCCGCCGTGCGCAGCGCCTGCTGCCGCGCGCGGTCGGCTTCGCGCAACTGCCAGTGCGGCACGCTCACGTCGCGCGCCAGTTCGTCGCCGAAGGCGGTGAGCGCGGCGCGGCTGGCCGTGGCGTCGCTCTGGCCCTGCGACGCCACCGCGTCCGCCTGGATCACCACCCAGCC
Source organism: uncultured bacterium (assembly GCA_902826705.1). Classification (GTDB taxonomy): domain Bacteria; phylum Eisenbacteria; class RBG-16-71-46; order RBG-16-71-46; family RBG-16-71-46; genus CADEFY01. The sequence continues at coordinate 1,059 of CADEFY010000037.1, read as the reverse complement.
GCCCGGCTTCACGAGCCGCCGCAACTGCCGCACCGTGTCGCGCAGGTCGCCCAGCGCCTCGCCCATGGCGGCCCAGATCACGCCGTCGAACCGGCCCTCGGCCGACAGCATGCGGCGCAGGTCGTCGTTGCGATAGCGGCATCGGTCGGCCACGCCCGCCGACTCGGCACGCACCCGCGCCTCGTCGACGAACTCGGTCAGCGCGTCCACACCCAGCACCTGCACGCCGCATTCGCGCGCCAGCGCGCGACCGGGCGCGCCGAACCCGCAGCCCAGCTCCAGGAACATGCGGCCGTTCAGCTCGCCCGCCCACGTGCGCATGGCCGACACCAGGGATTCGGGCTCGCTGCCGATCGCATCGAGCTTATGGAACAGGCGGCGCGCATCGGGCAGCAGCTCGAGCGGGCAGTCGAGCGACTGCGCCACCTCGCGCGCCAGGCCGCTGTCGAGCGCCTCACTCATGCGCGGCCCCGTGCGCGGCCAGCGTGGCGATCGCCGGCGGCGCCGGCGCCGGCGCGCGGTCGAACTGCCGGATGGCCTCGGCCAGCACGTGCGGTGCGTCGAGCGACACGAAGTGCCCGCTCGCCTCCACACGCAGCGGCTGCACGTGGCGGATGCGGTCCAGGCCGAGCGCACGTGCGCAGTCGGCCCAGCGCTCGCCGTCCTCCCACGAGTGCGGCGCGACCACCGCGAGCACCGGGCACTCGAGGCCCGCCGCGGCATCGCGCAGGTCGAGGTCGAGCACCATCTCGATCCACGCGCGCACCATGGCCGGATCGAGCGCGAGCACCTCGCGCGCGAGCGCCTCGCCCTGCGCCGAGTCGCGGCCGAACGATCGGTACACCGCGGCCACCGTGCCCTCGAAATCGCGGTCGAGCGCCGCGCGCAGCCCCGCGCGTTCCCCGGGCGTGGTCATGGGCGACGGCGCCGTCCCGACCAGCACCAGCGCGCGCGCCCGATCGGGCGCGCGCAGCCCCCGCGCCCCGGCCCCGAGCCCGCGCACGCACTGGCCCACGCGCGTCACCCCGCCCCCGCGCGCCTCGTGCCCGCGCACAGCCC
>CADEFY010000036.1 GCA_902826705.1 uncultured bacterium | reverse complement strand
CCGCGCCGAGCGTGGTGTGGAGTGGATACGGGGGTGCCGCCACCCAGGGCCGAGCGCCCCGCTCGGCTCGTCGGGGGGGGGCGGGAGCAGCCGCTCGACCGCGGGCAGCGGCTGATCGAACCGGCCGACCTTGAGGGACGCCGCCTTCAGGTTGAACAGCGGACGCGCCATCATGTCGCCCTTGCCGTTCGAGCGGATCATCGCCCTGTCGAACTCGAGCACGCCGCCCGTGGACTTCTCGAGCATGCGGCGGCAGTCCTCCTCGTGCACGCTGCCGCCGTGGTCGAACGGGTCGAGCAGAAGATCCTCGGGCAGGCCCGCGAGCCGCACCAGGAAGTGCCCCGGGAACCCCACGCCCTCGAACGGCACGCCGATGCGCCAGCCCAGCTCCATGAACAGGATGCTCATGGTGAGCGGGATGCCGCGCCGCCGCGTCATGACCGAGTGCAGTAACGAGTTCTCCGGCGCGTAGTAGTCTTGCACGTCGCCCTTGAACCCCAGCTCCTCGTACATGAACGCGCGCAATCGGGCGAGGCGCTGCAGCTCGTTCCACTCCGGCTCCATGCGCTCGCGCAGCGTCTGTGCCCAGAGTTCGAGCTGCGACATCTCGGCATCGACATCGAGCGTGGGGTCGGACTCGGCGGCCACCAGCAGGGCAGTGCGGGCCAGGTCGAAGTGCGCCTCGTCGCGCTGCACGAGCTCGGTGAACTCCTGGCGGATCGGATCAGAGGCGGACATGCGAGTCGGGCGCTCCCGTGGTGATGCGTGGCGAGATGTGGATGTGGAGTCGCTGCGGCCGGCGCTGCTCGAGTGGTTCCGGCAGAACCGGCGCGACCTGCCGTGGCGGCGGACCCGCGATCCGTATCACATCTGGCTCAGCGAGATCATGCTGCAGCAGACGCAGGTGGCCACCGCCACCCCGTACTACGAGCGATTCCTCGCGCGGTTCCCCACGCTGGCTGCGCTCGCGGCCGCGTCGGTCGACGACGTGCTCGCCGAGTGGGCGGGGCTCGGCTACTACCGCCGTGCGCGCTACCTGCATGCCGGGGCCCAGGCGATGGTGCGCGACCATGGTGGAGTGATCCCCTCCGATCCCGAGGTGTTCGGTGCGCTGCCGGGGGTGGGCCGCTACACGGTGGGGGCCGTGCTCTCCATGGGTTTCGGTGCCGCGCTGCCCGTGCTTGATGGCAACGTGGCGCGCGTGCTGTCGCGCTGGGCCATGGCGCCCCTGGCCATCAAGCGGCCCGAGGACGCGCGGCTGCTGTGGGGCATGGCCGAGGCGCTCGTGCCGGGCGCCGAGCGCGGCGACGAGACGCACCGCGACGCGGGCGACTGGAACGTGGCGCTCATGGAGCTGGGCGCCACCGTGTGCACGCCGCGCGCGCCCGCGTGCGAACGCTGCCCGGTCGCGACCTGGTGCCGCGCCCGCGCGGCCGGGCGCGTGGCCGAGTTCCCGCCCGTGCCCGAGGCGCGCGCCACCGAGTCACTGCGCCGCGCGGTGGCGCTGTTCGAGGCGAACGGCCGCGTGCTCGTGACCCGCCGCGAGGGCTCGATGCTCACCGGGCTCTGGGAGATGCCCGGCGTGGATCTGGAGCAGGACATGGGGGCCTCGCCGCCGCTCCGCCGCGCGCTCGGCTCGCTCGGCGTGACCGACGTGTCACTCGCCGACACCGGCCTGCGCGTGACACACACGATCACGCATCACCGGATCGAAGTCGAAGTCTGGCGCGGCACCTGGACCGGCAAGCGCCCGCGCGCCAGCAGCAAGCTCGTGTGGGCGGACGCCGACGCCCGAGAGCACGCGCTCACGGCACTGGCACGCAAGGTGGTGGAGGCGGCGCGGGGGTGATGCGCACCTGCCCGAGCCCCGTGTGTGCTCGGCGAGGCGTGCCAGCATCCGCGGACCGATCTCCTCTCGGTCGTGGAACGCGAAGGTGGATGCGAGTCACCCGGGGCGGTGCAATACGCGATGACCACCGCGTTGTCGGACTCGCCGCCATCCGATGCGCTCGAGGGCTCGAAGCACCCGCCCTGCGGGGGCTGACCCCCACGGCACTCAGGCCGCGAAGGTGATGCTGTCGAGGCCGCTGGTCTGCTCGTCGTGCTCGATGCGATCGGCGATGATCCGAAGCGCCAACGCCTTCACTCTGGCTACCGCCTCACTCGCCGTGGCCCCATAGCAGATGGCGCCGGGAAGCAGCTCGATCTCGGCGATCCATCGACCGTCGGACTCGGTCTCAGTCTGGATGTTCAGTCGCAGGTGCGATCCCATGGGGGCGGGTCCTCATGGAGACCATGGCACTCCGCATGGCGCCCCCCCCGAACGCAGACGAGCCCGGGGGGTCGCGAACTGCCCCCGGGCTCGTGCGATGCGTCAGGGTCCGGTCGTCAGATCAGCGACGCGTCCAGCGTGATCTCGGCCTTGAGCAGTCGCGAGATCGGGCAACCCGCCTTGGATCCCGCCACGATCTCCTGGAACTTCGCATCGTCCACGCCCGGCACCGTGGCCCGGAGCACCAGATGCGACTTGGTCACGGTCGGCTTGCCGTCGACCGGTTCGAGCGTGACGGTCGCCGACGTCTCGAGCCGCGTGGCGGTGAAGCCAGCCTTGCTCAGCTCGGCGGACGTCGCCATCGAGAAGCACGCGGCGTGCGCTGCGGCGATGAGCTCCTCGGGCGTGGTACCCGGGCCCGCCGCGCCCTCGAAGCGCTTGGCGAACGAGTAGGGCGTCGCGCTGAACGCGCCGTTGGCGGCGGTGATGGTGCCCTTGCCTTCCTTGAGCGTGCCTTCCCAGACGGCGCTTGCGATGCTCTTCATGTTCGTCCTCTCGGTTCGATGGAAGGGAGTGTCGCGATGGCGACAGGCTACACGAGCCCGTCGGCGCGCTCACCCGTGAGCGGATAGGCCGGCGCCGCCTGCGGAACGCCCTGTTCTGGCGCGTCTGCCGCGGGCACCTCGGTGCGATGCGGCGACGCGTGGCCCTCGGGCGCCGAGAACCAGCGCTTCGTGAACGCACCGACCCAGGCGCCGAAGTCATCGAGGTACGTGTACACGACCGGCACCACGACCAGCGTGAGCAGCGTCGAGGTGATCAGCCCGCCGATCACGGCGTGCGCCATCGGTGCGCGGAACTCGCTGCCGGCACCCAGCGCCAGCGCCGTGGGCAGCATGCCGAAGATCATGGCCAGCGTGGTCATGACGATCGGCCGCAGTCGCAGCTCGCCGGCGTCGACCAGGGCCTCGGTGCGGTCGCTGCCCCGTTCGCGGGCCTGATTGGCGAAGTCGATCAGCAGGATCGCGTTCTTCACCACCAGCCCCATCAGCATGATGATGCCGATCATGCTCATGATGTTGAGCGAACCGCGCGTGAGCGCCAGCGCGATCATGACGCCGATCAGCGACAGCGGCAGCGCGAGCATGATCGCCAGTGGCGTGAGGAAGTTGCCGAACTGGCTGGCCAGGATGATGTACAGGAACACCACGGCCATCGTGAGCGCCTCGACCATGAAGCCAGTCGTCTCGACGAAGTCCGCTTGCTCACCGCCGAAGTCGAAGCGGTAGCCCGGCGGCAGTTCCATGGCCTTGAGCCGTGCCTGGATGTCGTTGGTGATGTCGGTGAGCGGCCGGCCCTGGTAGTTGCCCTCGATCGTGGCCACACGCTCGAGCCGCTCACGGTCGATCTGCGCGGGGGCGCCGCTCGGCTGTAGTGTGGCCACCTGCGACAGCGGCACCATGATGCTCTGGCCCGTGCGCGGATCCACCTGCGACGTGGCGACCGGAGTGCGCAGCAGGTCGTCACGCGACGTGCGCGCCTCGGGCGCCATGCGCACGACGACGTCGTGCGAGAGCCCCGTGGGATCCTCCCAGTCGCCCGCCGTGGTGCCCGAGAGGATCGGCCGCAGCGACGCGCCGACCTGGCCCACCGACAGCCCCACCTGCGCGGCCAGTTGGCGGTCGACGTTGACGAGCAGCTCGGGCTTGCGGCCCTCGAGCGAGCTCTTGAGCTCGACCAGCCCGGGCACGTCGCGCAGCCGGCCCAGCGCCTCGTCCGACAGCTTCTGCAGCGTGGCGAGGTCCGGGCCGTTCAGGTTGATCACGATCGGCGCGGACGAGCCGCCCACCGCACCGATCGCCAGGATGCGGGCATCGGCGCCGGTGAAGCGCGGCAGCACCGTGCGCATGTCGGTCTCGAACATCTGCTGCGAGAGCTTGCGCTCCTTGCGCGGCACCATCTTCACGAACACCGAGCCGCGGTTGACCTCGTTGTTGTGCGCGCCGCCGCCGATCGTGAGGTAGGTGCGCTCGACCTCGGGGCGACCGTCGAGGTAGCCGGCGATCTCGAGGCCCTTGGCGCGCGTGTACTCGATCGACGATCCCTCGGGCGACTCGAACGACACCATGGTCTGCTCGTCGTCGGACTTGGGCATGAACTCTCCGCCCACGAGCCCGACGACCGGGAACGCCAGTGCGATCACGAACGACAGCGCAGCGCCCAGCATGACGCGGCCGCGACGCTGCAGGGCCCAGCGGATCACGCCGCGATAGCGTCTGCCCAGGCCCTCGAACGAATCGTTGAAGCGCTTGAGCAGCTTGCCCACGGGGCCTGTCGGCGGCTGGCCCTCGGCCTGCGGGTCGTACCAGCGCGAGGACAGCATGGGGTCGAGCGTGAACGACACGAGCAGCGACACCAGCACGGCGAAGGCGACCACGATGCCGAACTGGTAGAAGAACCGGCCCACGATGCCGCCCATGAACGCCACCGGCACGAACACCGCCACGACGGCCATGGTGGTGGAGAGCACGGCGAAGCCGATCTCGGCGGTGCCGTTGCGCGCGGCCGTCATGTGATCGGCGCCGCGCTCCACGTGGCGCACGATGTTCTCGCGCACGACGATCGCGTCGTCGATCAGGATGCCGATCACGAGCGAGAGCGCCATGAGCGTCATGGTGTTGAGCGTGAACCCGAACGCGTAGAAGGCGAGGAACGAGGCGATCACCGAGACCGGCAGCGTGAGGCCGGTGATCACGGTGGAGCGCCACGAGTTGAGGAACAGGAACACGATCAGCACGGTGAGGATGGCGCCCTCGAACAGCGTGCGCTGCACGTCCTCGACCGAGTGCCGGATCCACTCCGAGTTGTCCTGGATCGGCGACAGCTTCACACCGCCCGGGAGCTTGGCGTTCAGCTCCTCCACGGCCACGTGCACCTGGTCGGCGATCTCGACCGTGTTGCCGCCCGAGACCTTTCGCACTTCGATCGCCACCGAGCGCTCGCCGTCGACGAACGCCGCATCGCGCTCCTCTTCCTGCGCGTCCTCGATGCGCGCCACCTGCGAGAGCTTGACCGATGTGCCGTTGCGCACGGCCACGACGATGTCGCCGAACGCCTGCGGCTCGGCGATGCGCCCCTTGATCCGCACCAGGTTCTCGGTGGCGCCGCGCTGCACGCGGCCTGCGGGCACGTCGGCGTTCTCACGCTCGACCGCCGACACGACCTGGTCGGGTGAGACGCCCAGCGCATTCATGCGATCGGGCAGGAGCAGCACATGCACCTCACGACGCACGCCGCCGGCCACGGTCACGCTGCCGACGCCGGGGATGTTCTGGATGCGGCGCGTCACGTCCTCTTCGGCGAGGCGCGTGAGGTCACGCAGCGCCCAGCCCGAGCCCTTGACCGAGAAGGTCATGATCGGCTCGGACTGCGGGTCGAACCGCGCGATCACCGGTGGATCGATGTCCTCCGGAAGGTCCTGCCGGATCGCGTCCATCTTGGAACGCACATCGGCCACGGCGTCCATGATCTTGGTGTTGAGCCGGAACTCGATGAAGACCTGCGAGTAGCCCTCGTTGGAGTACGAGAAGATCTTCTTCACGCCCTCGACCGAGTTGACCGACTCCTCGATCGTCTTGCTCACCTCGCGCTCCACGGCCTCGGGGCTCGCGCCCGGGTAGGTCGTGGTCACGGTGACGAACGGGAAGTCGACCTCGGGCCAGAGGTCCACCGACAGACGCCGGTAACTGAAGATGCCGAGCGTCACGAGCGCGACGATGATCATCGTCGCGAGCACGGGACGCTTGATGCTGAGATCGGAGAGGAACATGGGCTCAGCTCTCCTTTCCGCCGACGCGGGCCGGCTGGCCGTCGATGAGGCCCTGCACCGGGCCGGTCACCACGACATCGCCGTCGGCGAGGCCCGAGCGCACTTCGATCAGGCCCTGCGCCTCGTCGGTCAGTCCCACCTGCACCGTGCGCTTGGCCAGCTTGCCGTCGGCCAGCACCATCACCCAGCGCGCATCGCCCTCGCTGCGCACGCCAGCGACCGGGATCGCCAGCACCCCGCTGGCGCGCTGCGACACCACCGTGCCGGAGGCGAACAGCCCGCCCACGAGGCGGCCGCCGCCGTTGGGCACCGAGACGTAGACCTTGACCTGCCGCGTCGCCTCGTCGGCCGTGGCGTTGACGCGCGCCACCTTGCCGCGCACCTCGCCACTGGCGAACCCGGTCACGTCGAGCGCCACCTCGGAACCGGGGCGCACGCGGGTCGCGAACTCACTCGGAACCGTGGCCTCGAAGTCGAGCGTGGCCGTGTTGACGATGGTGAACATGGGATCGCCCGCCCCCACACGGTCGCCGCTCTGCACGGAGCGCGTCGCGACGACGCCCGCCTGAGGTGCGCGGATCACCGACTCCTCGAGCCGCTTGCGCGCGCCCGAGGCCTGCGCCTCGGCGGCGCGGAACTGCGCCTCGGCGGCGTCGAGGTCGCGCTGCGACACCGCGCCCTCGGCGAACAGGTTGCGCATGCGCTCGTGGTCGGCGCGGGCGCTCTTCAATGCCGCCTCGGCGCTGATCGCCATGGGCTCGAGCTCGGTGCTGCGAAGCCGTGCCAGCACCTGGCCGCGCCCGACGCGCTGGCCCTCTTCGACGAGCACGGCATCGACGAGGTCATCGAGCGGCGAGCTGAGCCGTGCCTCCCAGCCCGGCTTGAGCGTGCCCGAGACGGGCACGCCGAGTGCCAGGTCGGCCGGGCGCACGGTGGCGACGTCGGCGGAGGAGAGCAGCGCCTGCGCGGTGGAGTCCGCGCCGGCGGCCGAAGCGGCGCCACGGTCGTGGCCGCTGCTGCAGCCGGCCACGGCGAGCGCAGCAGCCAGCGCGAGGATCGGCAGGAGGGAGCGTGCGGTCATCGGTTCACCTCGTCGTTGGGGACGATCGTCGGGATGGCATCGAGAGAAGTCGTGGTCATGGCGAGCGGCCCGCCCGAAGCGCGCTCGAGACGGGCGAGCGAGAGGCGGTAGTCCTTGAGCGCCGCGACGGCGTTGACCTCGGCGGTCTGCAGCTTGAGCCGGGCGTCCGACACCTCGAGCGCGGTCGAGAGCCCGTTCTGGTAGCGCACGCTCGCCAGCTCGTGGGTGCGGCGGGCCAGCGCCACCGTGCCGCGGCGTGCCGCCAGTGTGGACAGCGAGCGGTGCAGCTCCTGGCGCGAGTACTCGAGGTCGAGTGCCACACTCTGGCGCGTGAGGTCGCGCCGTGCTTCGGCCTGGCGCAGCTCGCCGGTGGCGCGCTGCACGGCACCGAACGTGCGGAAGCCCTGGAAGAGCGGCCACTCGAGCTTGATGGATCCGTCGATGCCGCGCGTGAACTCGTCCAGCTCCGGGCTGCCGTCGGCGGGGAACGCCGCGTGCGACACCGTGGCCTGCGCGGACAACGTGGGCCAGCGCAGCGCGCGCTCGGCGCGCAGCGCCTGACGGCGCGCCTGCACGGTGGCCTCGGCGCTGGTGAGCGCCGCGCGCCGTGCGGCGTCGGAGGGCTCGTTGGCCACCACGGGCACCGCGTCGCCGAACGCCAGCGGCGTGGTGAGCGCGATCGGCTGCTCGAGCGCCAGCCCGAGCCGGCGCTTGAGCGTGAGCAGCGCGAGCGCGGCGGCGTTGCGCGCCTCCACCACTGGCGGTTCCTGATTGGCGGCGTCGACCTGCGCCTGCAGCAGGTCGTACTCGGCACGCGAGCCCTGCTGGCGCAGCTTGCGCACCTGCTCGAGCTGCTGGCGTGCGAGCTGCAGGCCGCTCTCGGCGATCGCCTGCACGTCGCGCGTGTATAGCGCGTCGTAGTAGGCCTGCTTGATCTGCAGCGCGACATCGGCCCAGGTCTCATCGCGATCCGCGCGCACCGCGGTGCGGTAGGCGCGTGCCGCCGACAGTCCGGCGCCCACGCGGCCACTCGACCACAGCATCTGCGTGGCGGTGAGGTCGGCGGTCCAGCTGTGCTCGGCGGCGAACGACGTGTTGCGGAACAGGTCCGACAGGCCGCCGAGCGACGTGTCCTGTGCGGCGTTCTGGAACACCGAGTCGAACTTGCGGTTGTACGTGAGCGATCCGGTGATCTGCGGCAGCGCGGCGGCCGCGGCTTCCTTGACCTGCCCTTCGGCCACCTGCACCGCCTGGAGCGCCACGCGCATCTCGGCGCTGCCGCGCTGAGCCAGCGTGAGCGCCTCATCGAGCGACAGGCGCAGCGTGTCCTGCGTGGCGGCGGCGCCCGACGACGCGGCCGGAGCCGCAGAGCCCGAGGCGGCGATCACGACCACGACCGCGAGCGCGAGCGCGGCCGGTGCGAGCACCCGCTTCATCGCGCACCTCGCTCGGCCAGGCCGTCGAGCACGATCGAGAGTCGCGCGTGCAGCTCGGGCTGCAGGTCCACGGCGCCGCGGCCGCAGTCCTCGGGGCAGAACAGCCAGTGGTAGAGCGTCACGATGTACACGCTCGTGAGCAGGCCCTCGGCGCGCTCAGCCGAGACGTCGGTGCGCAGCTCGCCCTGCGCCTGGCCGCGCGTGATCAGCTCCATGATCAGCGTCTGCCAGCGCATCTCGACCTCGCGCGTGGGCACGAACGCCAGCTTCATCTTCTCGGAGAACACGTAGCGCGACATCTCGCGGTCGGTCTCGTAGGCCGAGGCCTCGAAGGCGAACAGCTCGATGAGCTTCTCGCGCGCGGGCCGGTCCTCAGCGAGCAGCGCGGCGCCGTGCTCCTCGGCCACGAGCAGCTTCTCCTCGGACAGCCACGCGAGCACCGACTCCTTGCGCGGGAAGTAGTTGAAGAACGTGCCGCGGCCGACGTCGGCCTTCTCGGTGATCTCCTCGACGGTCGTGGCGTCGAAGCCCTTGGTGCGGAAGAGCTCGACCGCCGCCTCGAAGATGCGGCGACGGGTCTCCTCCTTCTTGCGTTCACGGCGGGAGAGGTCGGTCAGGGTCATCGCGGGTCCTTTCGCTCCAGAAGTCGACTGCGTCCTGAGATGCACTGAGTTGTACGTTGGACTCCGTCCAAAGTTGCATGCACTCGTACAAATTCTGGTCAGGGGATCGTCAGGCCCCAAGGCCCCCCGCGTTGGGGCAGGGGGGCGCGGGTGTTAGCGTGCCGTCATGCTCTCGCTTCCCCACTCCGGGCCCCGCGATGCGAGTGGCCCGGCGCGGTGGTTCCTGCGCGAGGCCTGGACGCTCACGCCACGCGGCGGCAGCGCCCGGGTGGTCGCGCTGACGGCCGCGATCACGGTGGTGGGGCGGGATCCTTCCGCGGGGCTCGTGATCGAACACGAGAGTGTGTCGCGCCAGCATGCACGGCTCGACCGTGAGGAGGAGCGGCTCTTCATCACCGACCTCAAGAGCGCGATGGGCACGCACCTCAACGGCGATCCCGTGCTGCGCGCGCCCGTGCGCTCGGGGGACACGCTGACGTTCGGCGCCGTCGCGTACCGCGTCGATCGCCGGTCGGTGCCGCATCGGGGGCGCATCATGGCGCTCGCGGGCGCGCTGCTGGCCATCGCGCTCCTCGCATGGGCCGTGCTCCGGACGCTGCCAGTCCAGCCGTGATCCCGGGGCGGTCGGGGAGCCAGGTTGAAAAGCGCGACGCGAATTCCGAGAATGGGGCCTCCGTGAACCGAGGGCGGATCTCTCGCCGCGGGAAGCTCGAAGTGGACCCCGTGGGTCTCAGGCCCGAGCACACCCCTTCCGTGCTGTTCGCGACCGACCCCCGGGCGCTCGTCCCCCGGCATCACCGAGGAGTCACGTGACTTCCACGCACCTGCGCACGGCCACGGCTGCCGCGACCGACGTCGGTCGCCGCCGCCACGGCAACGAGGACAGTCACGCCCTCTGGGTCGCCGACGGCTCCGGGCGGACGCATGCCGCGGACACGCTGCTCGTCGTGTGCGATGGCATGGGCGGCTCCAACGCCGGCGAGGTGGCCAGCCGCATGGCGGTCGAGGCCGTGGTGCGCGAGTTCGAGACGGACGCCACGGGCGATGCGCTCGAGGCCCTGCGCCGCGCCGTCGATGTGGCCAACACCGAGGTGCACGAGCACAGCCGCTCGCGTCAGGACCTGCAGGGCATGGGCACCACCTGCACCGCGGTGGCGATCCATGGCGACGCGCTGGCGTTCGCGCACGTGGGCGACTCGCGTGCGTACCTGGTGCGCGGCGGGAAGCTGACCCAGATCACGCACGACCACTCGCTCGTGGCCCAGCTCGTCGCGCGCGGGCAGATCACGCGTGAGGATGCGCGGCACGATCCCCGCCGCAACGTGGTCACGCGCAGCGTCGGCGTGGGCCCGGCGGTCGAGATCGACGCCGAGCGGCTCGGCGAACCCCTCGTCTCGGGCGACACGATCCTCGTCTGCTCCGATGGCCTGCATGGTCAGTTGAGCGACGAGGAGATGGCCAAGCTGGCGTCCGACGGATCGCTCGACCGCGCCTGCCGCACGCTGATCGCGTTGGCCAACGAACGCGGCGGCCCGGACAACATCACGGTCGCGATGGCGCGGCTCGAGGGGGAAGGCGGCCCGGCGGACGTGGCGGACACGCCGCACGTGGCGCCGCACGCGACCGGTACCGAGGCAGCGCCCACCGACGCCGCCCGCGCGCCGTCGCTCACCCTGAGGGTGCTCGCGGCCCTGGCGCTGCTGATCGCCCTGTCGGTCATCGCGTGGGTGATGTGGGGCAACTCGCGCACGCGCGCGGAGAGCCGCACCACCGGCAGCCGCGAGGGCGCGCTCGTCGCGGTGCGCTGATCGCCATCGGGTCGGCGAGGCGCGGTTCGACCGACGCGGCTGCGACCCGGAGTTTTCGCGCTTCTGACAGTCCTCGAGCAGGGGTCGGCTAGCGTCGACGCCTGCTTCCCTCACCGTCGCCCATCCGGCCGGCGGGTCCCCAGGAACCACGGAGGTCGTGCCGATGTCGTCTCATCGCCTGTTCCGAGCGATCGCGTTCGCCGCGTTCGTCGCAACCTGCTTCGCCGCTGCCCCGCAGTCCGCCGTCGCGGGCGACGCGCATGACCACTCGGCGAGTGGTCACAGCCACGACGCCACGGTGAAGTCCGCGTCGGTCACGCCCACGTCGCCGGCCAAGAAGGCCGAGGCGGCCAGCGCGGCGCTCAAGGATCCGGCGGTGCTCGCGATCGATGCGCAGATCGCCGCGGCCAAGGTGGACAAGAAGGCGGCGGGCTGGAAGACGCGTCTGCCCATGTTCAAGACGGTCAAGTTCGACCCGGCCAAGCAGTACTTCGCGCGCATGACCACGACCGAGGGCGTGGTGCTGATCAAGTTCATGCCCGACATCGCGCCGCAGCACGTGACCAACTTCATGTACCTCACGCGCCTCGGCTACTACGACGGGATCGTCTTCCACCGCGTGATCCCCAAGTTCATGGCGCAGGGCGGCTGCCCGCTCGGCACCGGCACCGGCGGTCCCGGCTACGGCTTCGGCGGGGAGTTCAGCCCCAAGCAGCGCCACAACCGTCCGGGCCTGCTCTCGATGGCCAACACCGGCCAGCCCAACTCCGACGGCAGCCAGTTCTTCCTGACGTTCGTGGCCACGCCGTGGCTCGACGACAAGCACACGATCTTCGGCGAGGTCGTCGAGGGTCTCGACGTGCTCAAGAAGCTCGAGGCGTCCGGCTCGCAGAGCGGCCAGACGTCCAAGCGCATGTCCATGGAGCAGGTCACGCTCGAAGTGCGCTGAGCCGATCGCAGTGATGCACGAGGGCCCCGGAGCCGCGCGCTCCGGGGCCCTTGCTGCTTCGGGGCGCCACCTGTGGAATGCTGGTGCACGGTCCTGCGCGAGAGGCGCCAGGACGGCGCACGCGACATGGAGGCCGCATGGCATCGTCTTCTCGGATCCCGTTGTCGGGTCTGCTGCTCATCGCGCTGGGCGCGATCTTCCTCGCCGACCAGCTGGGCGTGATGAGCGCCGGCCAGGTCCTCCGCACCTGGTGGCCCGCGGCGCTGATCGTGGCCGGACTGCTCCACCTGCGCGAGGGCCCGAGCACGCCCATCGGCCCACTGGTGCTGCTCGCCGTGGGCACGGCGCTACTGCTCTCCAAGCTCGGCGTGGTGCAGTTGTCGTCGGTCGGCCGGCTGTGGCCGATCGCGCTGATCGCGATGGGATTGCACCTGCTGCTCGCCCGCGGCGGCGGGAGAAGCTGACCCGGCGACTCACCAGCGCAGGCGCAGCTCCACGATCGCCGAGCGCGTGGCTGCTGGGATGAGATGCGGCACCAGATCGCCGGCCGCGTCGTAGTCCATGTAGCCGCCTGTGGCATAGCGCGCATCGAGTGCGTTGAGGAGCCGCGCGGTCAGCTCCAGCGTGCCGCCTGCAGCCGGGCGTGTGAGGCTCGCCGACACGTCGAGCGTGGTGCGCGGCGGGATCGAGTTCGCCTTCGTCTCGCTGTTGTCGACGAAGATGCGCCCGGCATGGTGCGCCTCTGCGGCCAGACCCATGCCACGCCACTCGGCCCGCACGCCCGCATGCGCGAGCGTGGCGGGGAAGAAGCCGATCGCGTTGCCGTCGTATGAGGCCTCGTCCACTGGCGTGGGGCCGTACTGCTCGCGGTAGCGCACGAAGTGATGGTCGGAGAGCGTGGCGTTGGCGTCGAACTGCAGCGTCACATCGCCGGCGCGGCGCTCGAGCGAGCCCGCCAGCTCGAGACCCTGATGGATCGAGCGCGCGGCGTTGCCGAGGATCGGGTAGCCGAGGTCGGTGTCGAACTGTCCCGCGTAGACCAGTTCGTCGCGGAAGTCCATGCGGAAGAGCCCGGCTTCGAGCGTCAGTCCCGGCACTGCATCGCTCGACCAGCGCCCTCCCAGCTCCCAGGCCTGCACACGCTCGGGCGTGATGAGCGGATCGCGGTAGATGCCGGCCGCCACGTCGACGACCCGATAGAGCGGTCGGCTGCCGACGCCCTCGGCGTCGTACAGGTCACGGAACGCGGGTTCGCGCGCAGCGAGTGCCCAGGACGCGGTCAGCGCCAGCGCGGGAGTGGGCTGCCACGCGACTCCCAGGCGAGGCAGCCCGAAGTCGTAGCGCTGCTCGAACGCGATGCCGTCGAATGCATCGCCTCGCATGCGGTACGTGCTGTGGCGCCACGCGAGGTCGCCGGTCACGCGCAGGTCGCGGCGGACGTCCCACTCGTGGCGCGCGAAGAGGCCCAGCGCCATCACGCGCGGGTGGTAGTCGTAGTAGCGCTGGCCCGGCGCGAAGCCGTTCGGCACGGCGCCGGCGCTCAGCACGCGACCCAGGTGGCGGCCATCCTGCGCGCGCAGCTCGCCGCCCACTGTGAGCGTTCCGTGACCGAGCGTGAGACTGGCGCGCGGGAGCCAGCCGAACTGTCGGTTGATCACCTCGCGGCGCCGCACGAGGTCGAACCGCTCCACCGTGTAGCGCCCGAGTGAATCGGTCACGAGCGCGCCCGAGCCATCCTGCGCGTAGTAGCCCCGCGGCAGGAGCGTGGAGTCCGTGGTGGCCCACGGCGACAGCCGGTACTCGGCGAGCGCGCGGGCGTGGCGCTGCTCGTCGTAGTAGCCGCGGCCGTCGAACCAGAAGAGCGTCTGCGTGAGTGCCAGGTCGGGACGCGGGGCCCATGTATGCGTGAGTGTGTAGTGCGGCTCGAAGAACCGATCCTGCTCGCCCTCGAACGCGATCGGGTTGGTGCGGCGGTCGCGGTCCGCGTCGCCGGTGATCGCGCCGTCGAGCGTGGACTGCGGCACGCCGAGGTAGGCGAGGTGCGTTTCCTCGGGGCCGCCGGTGAGCTGCAGGCGCAGCGTGTGTGCACCAGCGCTTCGCCGCGCGCCGAATGCGTACGACCAGAGCCGCGACCACGACTGCTCGCGGTAGCCGTCGGTCTCGATGCGCGACGTGCGGCCGTACAGGTCCCAGCCGCCGGAGAGCGGTCCGGAGCCGGCCTCGAGCATGAGGCGCCGCGTGCCGAACGAACCGCCGCCGACGAGTGCCGAGGCGTGCGGTGCGGGGGCGAACGGCGTGGTCGCGATGGTCACCGTGCCCCCGAGCGCCGCTGCACCGTAGAGCGCGGGGCCGACGCCGCGGAAGACCTGGAGCTCGGCGCCGGAGGCGAGCAGATCGGGCAGGTCGATCCAGTACACCTCGTGGGACTGCGGGTCGTTGAGCGGCACGCCGTCGATCAGCACGCTGATGCGGCGTTGCGGGAAGCCGCGGATCGACAGGTAGGAGTAGCCGATGCCATTGCCGGCGTCGGAGGTCGCGTAGATGCTGGGCAGCGCGGCCAGCGCCATCGGGGTGTCCTGGCCGTGGTTCACGCGCTGCAGGTCGGCGCGCGTCAGCCGGCTCACCGCGAACGGCGCGCGACGGTCGCCGCGTGTGGTGGACACCTCGATGCTGGGCGTGTCCACGACTCGCGGGAACGTGTCCGCCTCGGCGGCCGACTGGGCGCGCGCCGGACGCATCGCGCCGAGCGCCAGGATCGATGCGAGCAGGACTGCGGCGGCGTGCGCTGCGGGCATGCGGTGGTTCATGAACGGGTCTCCGAGGACAGCGGCCAGAACGCCAGGGCGAGCGCCAGTGAGGTGGCGAGCCCGACGTAGATGGGTTCGATCCCGAGCGGCGGACGCCCGGTGGCGCT
>CADEFY010000035.1 GCA_902826705.1 uncultured bacterium | reverse complement strand
TCGTCCCCACGTTCACGTGCGGCTTCGTCCGCTCGAACTTCGCCTTCGCCATCTCATCGCTCCTTCATGCTGACAACGGTGATTGCACTTCGGTGGCGCCCAGGGCGCCGTTCTCTCAGATCAGTGGATCAGCTCTTCGCCTTCGCGATGATCTCCTCGGCCACCGCCTGCGGCAGGCCCTCGTATCGCGAGAACTGCATCGAGTACACGGCGCGGCCCTGCGAGATCGACCGCATCCGCGTGGCGTAGCCGAACATCTCCGCGAGCGGCACCGACGCCGCGATCACGCGCGCCGTGCCCCGCTGGAACATGCCGCCGATGCGGCCGCGACGGCTCGACAGATCGCCGATGATGTCGCCCATGTACTCCTCGGGCGTCACCACCTCGACGTCCATGATCGGCTCGAGCAGGCGCGCCTTGGCCTTGGCACAGGCCTCCTTGAACGCCATCGAGCCCGCGATCTTGAACGCCATCTCGGACGAGTCGACATCGTGGTACGAGCCGTCGACGAGCGACACCTTGAGGTCGACCATCGGGTAGCCCGCGACGATGCCGTTCTTGAGCGCCTCCTCGATGCCCTTCTCGATCGCCGGGATGTACTCCTTGGGGATCACACCGCCCACGATCTCGTTCTCGAAGTGGAAGCCCGAACCCGGCTCCAGCGGCTCGATCTCGATGGAGACGTCGCCGAACATGCCCTTGCCGCCCGTCTGCCGCACGAAGCGGTGACGCTGGGAGGCCTTCTGCGTGATGGTCTCGCGGTACGCCACCTGCGGCTTGCCGACATTGGCGTCCACGGCGAACTCGCGCTTCATGCGGTCGACGATGATCTCGAGGTGCAGCTCGCCCATGCCCGAGATGACCGTCTGCGCCGTCTCCTCGTCCGTGCGCACACGGAACGTGGGGTCCTCCTCGGACAGGCGCTGCAGCGCGGTCGACATCTTCTCCTCGTCGGCCTTGGACTTGGGCTCGATGGCCACGTCGACGACCGGCTCGGGGAATGTCATGGACTCGAGGACGATCGGGTGGTCCTGCGCACAGAGCGTGTTGCCCGTGGTGACCTTCTTGAAGCCGATGCCGGCGGCGATGTCGCCGCAGAGCACCTGCGTGATCTCCTCGCGCTTGTTGGCGTGCATCTGCACCAGACGGCCGATGCGCTCACGGTTGCCCGTGGTCGAGTTGAGCACGCCGTCACCCGTGGAGCACATGCCCGAGTACACGCGGAAGAACGTGAGCCGGCCCACGTACGGGTCGGTCATGATCTTGAACGCCAGCGCCGAGAACGGCGCCGTGTCCTCGGCCGCGCGCTCGATGTGCTCGAACGTCTTGGCGTCCTGGCCCTTGATCGGCGGCTTGTCGAGCGGCGAGGGCAGGTACTCGACGACCGCGTCGAGCAGGCGCTGCACGCCCTTGTTCTTGAACGCGGAACCGCACAGGACCGGGTTCATGGCGCCCGACAGCGTTCCCTTGCGGATCGCGCGGCGCAGGTCCTCGGACGTGTACGGCTTCTCGTGCAGGTAGTCGTCGAGCAACTGCTCGTCGTACTCGGCCACGGCCTCGAGCAGGTGGAAACGCGCCTCGTTGGCCGTCTCGACCAGATCGCGCGGGATGTCCCCCTCGATCAGCGTGGTGCCCTGGCTCGACTCGTCATACGTGATCGACTTCATCTCGACCAGGTCGATCGTGCCGGTGAAGGCGTCGCCGGCGAACATGGGGATGTGCAGCGGCACGGCCTTGGCGCCGAGCCGATCGCGCATCATGCCCACCACGTTCTCGAAATCGGCGCCGACGCGGTCCATCTTGTTGACGAACGCGATGCGCGGCACGTTGTACTTGTCGGCCTGCCGCCACACCGTCTCCGACTGCGGCTCGACGCCGCCGACCGCGCAGAACACGGCGACCGCGCCATCGAGGACGCGCAGCGAGCGCTCGACCTCGACGGTGAAGTCCACGTGTCCCGGGGTGTCGATCAGGTTGATGCGGTGGTCACGCCACGAGCAGGTGGTGGCGGCGGAGGTGATGGTGATGCCACGCTCCCGCTCCTGCTCCATCCAGTCCATCGTGGCGGCGCCGTCGTGCACCTCGCCCACGCGGTGGATGCGGCCCGTGTACAGCAGGACGCGCTCGGTCAAGGTGGTCTTGCCGGCGTCGATATGGGCCATGATGCCGATGTTGCGATACTTGTCGAGCGCAGTCTGCCGAACCATGGAGCGATGATCCTTCGTTCTTCAAGCGATCGGGACTTCTAGGACACCACCTGCCTTTCCCTGATGAGAAAGCATGGTGATGAGGCATGTGTTCCGGTGGACGGGTCAGGCGGGCGCCCGGAGGCGCTGCACCCAGGCCGGCGCGGGGGCCGGCCTTGGTCACATCGGGTTCACCAGCGGTAGTGCGCGAACGCCTTGTTGGCCTCCGCCATCTTGTGCGTGTCTTCGCGCTTCTTGGCAGCGCCACCTTCGTTGCGCGCAGCGGCCATGATCTCGTTCGCGAACTTCTCGGCGAACGTCTGGTCGTTGCGCTGCCGGGCGTAGGTGATGATCCAGCGCGTGGCGAGTGCGTTGCGACGGTCGGGGCGCACCTCGACCGGGACCTGGTAGTTCGCGCCACCGACGCGGCGCGACTTCACTTCCAGGACCGGCTTGACGTTGTTCATCGCGAGCTTGAGCACGGCCATCGCCTCCTGGCCGGTCTTCTGCTCCACCATGGTCATCGCGCCGTAGAAGTGCCGCTCGGCGACCGAGCGCTTCCCGCCGTTCATGATGCTGTTGATGAACCGCGTCACGAGGACGCTGTCATATCGGGGGTCCGGCACCGACTCGCGGCGCACCACCCCACCCTTGCGAGGCATGGCTGTTCCTCTCGTGATCTCGCGCCCGGAGCGGGCGGCGACGAAACGCACGCGCGGCGGCCTTCATGGCCGTCGCGCGTGCGAAGCTTCCTTACTTCGACTTGGTGCCGTACTTCGAACGGCTCTTCTTGCGTCCGTTCACGCCGCTGGCGTCGAGGGTGCCGCGCACGATGTGGTAGCGCACACCGGGCAGGTCCTTCACACGGCCCCCGCGGATGAGCACGATGCTGTGCTCCTGCAGGTTATGGCCCTCGCCAGGGATGTATGCAGTCACTTCGAGACCGTTCACGAGCCGAACGCGGGCCACCTTGCGGAGGGCCGAGTTGGGCTTCTTGGGCGTGGTCGTGTACACGCGCGTGCACACCCCACGCTTCTGCGGGCTGGACTTCAGCGCAGGCGCAGTCGTCTTGTTCTTCTGTGGCCGCCGTCCATGACGGACGAGCTGGCTCAAAGTCGGCACGTCGAAACCCCCGGAAGCATCAAGAAATAGTCGGGATCGCGCGGTTCTGTGGGCACGGCATCATGAAGTACGACTCCCGCCGTGAGCGCGCAGGCCGGGCAATCTACGTGAGCGCAACTTCCCTTGTCAAGCGGTCTTCGCCCCCTCGTCCTCCACCACGGCGGCCAGGGGAGCGACCTCCTTCTCGGCCTCCAGACGGACCCGGCGGTAGGACTGGAGCCCCGTGCCGGCCGGGATGAGGCGGCCGACGATGACGTTCTCCTTGAGCCCCCGGAGCAGGTCCACCTTGCCGTGGATCGCGGCTTCGGTCAGGACGCGAGTGGTCTCCTGGAACGAGGCCGCTGAGATGAAGCTCTCAGTGGACAGCGAGGCCTTCGTGATCCCGAGAAGCAGCGGCTGGAACGTGGCCGGCTGCTGGCCCTCGGCGTTCATCCGGTCGTTCTCCTCCATGACCACGAACCGGTCGACCGGCTCGTTCTCGAGGAAGGAGGTGTTGCCCGGATCCTCGATCCGCACCTTCTGGAGCATCTGGCGGACGATCGTCTCGATGTGCTTGTCATCGATGCGCACGCCCTGGAGGCGGTAGACCTCCTGGATCTCGTTGACCAGGTACTCCTGCACGGCTTCCTTGCCGCGCACCTTGAGGATGTCGTGCGGATTGATCGGCCCCTCGGTCAGGCGGTCGCCCGCCCGGACCACGCTGCCGTCCTGCACGTAGATGTGGCGGCCCTGCGGGATGAGCACGTCCTGCACGTCCATGTCCGCCTCGGCCGGGCGCACGATGAACTTGCGCATGCCGCGGGTGACGCCGACGTACTCCATGGTGCCGTCGATCTCGGCCACGATGGCGGCGTCCTTGGGACGACGCGCCTCGAACAGCTCGGCGACACGCGGCAGACCGCCCGTGATGTCGCGCGTCTTGGAGGCCTCGCGGCGGGTCTTGACCAGCACCTCGCCCGCCGGCACGCGCTGACCGTCGAGCACCTCGAGTCGGGCGCCGGCCGGGAGCGGATAGTGCGCCAGCTTGTGCCCCTTGGCATCGATGATGTCGATCGCCGGCTGCAGCTCCTTGTTGCGGTCCTCCATGATCACGAGCAGCTTCTTGCCGGACGTGTCGTCGACCTCCTCACGCACCGTGACCTTCTCCTTGACGTCGATGAAGCGCACGACGCCGGTCTGCTCGGAGACGATCGGGTTGTTGTAGAGGTCCCACTCGAAGAGCAGGCTGTCGACCTTGACCTTGTCGCCGTCCTTCACGGGGAGCTGCGCGCCGTAGGGCACCGCGTAGCGCTGACGCACGCGACCCTCGCCGTCGACGATCTCGATCTCACCGGTACGGCTCACGGCCACCCACATCGGGTTGGCCGACTCGCCCTCGAATCGCACCGTGTCGAGGCTGACGAACCGCAGCGTGCCGGCCTCCTTGGCCTCGGTGCGCGACTGCTCGACGATACGGCTCGCCGTGCCACCGATGTGGAACGTGCGCATCGTGAGCTGCGTGCCCGGCTCACCGATCGACTGCGCGGCGATGACGCCCACCGCCTCGCCCAGGTCCGTCATGCGGCCCGTGGCCAGGTTGCGGCCGTAGCAGCGTGCGCACACGCCATGGCGCGCATCGCACGTGAGCACCGAGCGGATGCGCATGAGCGTGAGGCCGGCCTTCTCGGCCTCGGCGATGTTGCGCTGCACGACCTCGTCGATCAGCTGTCCCGTCTCGGCCACCACCTCGTTGGTGAGCGGGTGCACGACATCGCCCGCCGACACGCGACCCAGCACGCGGTCCGCGAGCGGCTCGATCACATCCTCGCCGTCCTTGAGCGCCTTGATCTCGAGCGAACGGATCGTGCCGCAATCCTCCTCGTTGATGATGACGTCCTGCGCCACATCGACGAGTCGGCGGGTCAGGTAGCCGGCATCCGCGGTCTTGAGCGCGGTGTCAGCCAGACCCTTGCGCGCTCCGTGCGTCGAGATGAAGTACTCGAGCACGGTGAGGCCTTCCTTGAAGTTGTGCACGACCGGCGACTCGATGATCTCGCCGATGCCGCCGGTGATCTTCTTCTGCGGCTTGGCCATCAGACCGCGCATACCGGCCAGCTGACGGATCTGCTCGCGATTACCACGCGAGCCGGAGTCGGCCATCATGAAGATCGGATTGAAGCCCTCACGCTCGCGCGACAGGCCCTCGAACGTGACCTGCTCCACCTGCGTGGTGGCATGGGTCCACGTGTCGATGACCTTGTTGTAGCGCTCGCCCTCGGTGATCGCGCCGTTGCGGTAGTCCTTGTTGATCTTCTCCACCTCGCCGCGCGCGATCGAGATGATCTCGTCCTTCTCCTTGGGGATCCGGACGTCGTCGATGCCCACCGTGAAGGCTCCCTGGGTCGCGTACTTGAACCCGAGGTCCTTGAGGGCGTCGAGCAGATCGGAGGTGACCTCGCTGCCGAGGCGCGAGTAGCACTCGCCCACGATCGACTCGAGCGTCTTCTTGGTCATCGTCTTGTTGATGAACCCCAGATCGCGGGGCACGACCTCGTTGAAGAGCACGCGGCCGGCCGTCGTGATCTCCCAGCCGCTGGCGTGCGGCTTGGCGACCGGCACGCTCGAGGACTTGATCGCCAGCCGCGCGTGCAGCGTGATCTCGCGATTGTCGTACGCCGCGCGCACTTCCTCGGGGCCGTAGAACGTGCGGAAGCGGCGCGGGTCATCCGCCGCCAGCTTGGCTGCGGCCGCTCGCGGGTTGAACGCGTCGCCGCCATCCTTGGTGAGGTAGTGGCAGCCGAGCACGATGTCCTGGTGCGGCGTGGCCAACGGACGGCCGCTCGCCGGCGACAGGATGTTCTGGGTGCTCAGCATGAGCAGGCTGGTCTCGATCTGCGCCTCGAACGACAGCGGCACGTGCACGGCCATCTGGTCGCCGTCGAAGTCGGCGTTGAACGCCTGGCACACCATCGGGTGGATCTTGATGGCCTTGCCCTCGACGAGCACGGGCTCGAAGGCCTGGATGCCGAGGCGGTGCAGCGTCGGCGCACGGTTGAGCAGCACCGGATGGTTCTCGATGATCTCACCCAGGATGTCCCACACCTCGGGCTTCTCGCGCTCCACGAGCCGCTTGGCGCTCTTGACCGTCTGCACGTAGCCCCGGTCCTCGAGCTTGCGGATGATGAAGGGCTTGAACAGCTCGAGCGCCATGTTCTTGGGCAGCCCGCACTGATTGAGCTTGAGCTCCGGCCCGACCACGATCACGGAACGGCCCGAGTAGTCGACGCGCTTGCCGAGCAGGTTCTGGCGGAACCGGCCCTGCTTGCCCTTGAGCATGTCGGCGAGCGACTTCAGCGGACGCTTGTTGGCGCCGGTGATGACGCGGCCGCGGCGGCCGTTGTCGAACAGCGCGTCGACGGCCTCCTGCAGCATGCGCTTCTCGTTGCGCAGGATGACCTCGGGCGCCTTGATGTCCATGAGCTTCTTCAACCGGTTGTTGCGGTTGATGACGCGGCGGTAGAGGTCGTTGAGATCGGACGTGGCGAAGCGGCCACCCTCGAGCGGCACCAGCGGGCGCAGGTCCGGCGGCAGCACCGGCACGCACTCCAGGATCATCCACTCCGGGCGGTTGCCGCTGTGGCGGAACGCCTCGACGATGCGCAGGCGCTTGAGCAGCTCCTTCTTGCGCTGCGCCGACGTCTCCATCTTGGACTGTGCGCGCAGCTCGGTGGACAGGTCGTCCAGGTCGAGCTCGGAGAGCAGGTCACGGATCGCCTCGGCGCCCATCTTGGCCTTGAGCCCCGAGTCCGGCTGCTCGTCCATCGTCTCCGCGTACAGGTCCTCGGTGATGATCTCCTTCTTCTTGAAGCCGGTCTTGCCGGCGTCGATCACCACGTACGACTCGTAGTACAGGATGCGCTCGAGGTCACGGATGCTCATGTCGAGCAGGTGGCCGATGCGCGACGGCACGCCCTTGAAGAACCAGATGTGCGAGACCGGCACCGCCAGCTCGATGTGACCGAGCCGCTCGCGGCGCACCTTGGCCTGCGTCACCTCGACGCCACAGCGGTCGCACACCACGCCGCGGTAGCGGATGCGCTTGTACTTGCCGCAGTTGCACTCCCAGTCCTTCACCGGGCCGAAGATCTTCTCGCAGAAGAGTCCGTCCTTCTCCGGCTTGAACGAACGGTAGTTGATCGTCTCCGGCTTGGTGACCTCGCCGTGCGACCAGCTCCGGATCACGTCGGGCGACGCCAGACGGATGCGGATCTGGTTGAAGATCAGCTTGCGGCGCTGGTCTCGGTCCTCGAAGCGACCGAAGCCGAGCTTGCCTGCAGCCGAGTTCAGCGTCTGCTGGAGATCGGTGTCCTGGATCATGTGCTCTCCTTCGGGACTGGCGTACGCAGAAGCTCGGTCAGTGGGTCTCTTCGAACTGGACTTCGAGACAGAGGCTCTGGAGTTCCTTCACGAGCACGTTGAACGACTCCGGCGTGCCGGGCTCGGGCGGGTTCTCGCCCTTCACGATCGCCTCGTAGATGCGCGACCGGCCCGCGACGTCGTCGCTCTTGACCGTGAGCAGCTCCTGCAGCGTGTAGGCCGCGCCGTAAGCCTCGAGCGCCCACACCTCCATCTCGCCGAACCGCTGGCCACCGAACTGCGCCTTGCCGCCGAGCGGCTGCTGGGTGACGAGCGAGTACGGGCCCGTCGAGCGCGCGTGGATCTTGTCATCCACGAGATGGCTGAGCTTCAGCATGTACATGTACCCGACCGTGACCGCCTGATCGAATCCTTCGCCGCTGCGTCCATCGCGCAGTTCGGTCTTGCCCGTCTCGGGCAGGCCGGCCTCGCGCAACTCCGCCTTGATCTCCTCCACCGAGGCGCCCGCGAACACCGGCGTCGCGCACGTGTAGCCCAGCTTGTGCGCCGCCAGCCCGAGGTGCGTCTCGAGGATCTGCCCGATGTTCATGCGCGACGGCACGCCCAGCGGGTTCAGCACGATCTCGACGACCTGTCCTTCCGGCGTGTACGGCAGGTCCTCCACCGGGACGATGCGCGCCACAACGCCCTTGTTGCCGTGACGGCCGGCCATCTTGTCGCCCACCGAGAGCTTGCGCTTCTTGGCGATGTAGACCTTCACGAGCTTGACCACGCCCGGCGGCAGTTCATCGCCACGCGTGACCTTCTCGATCTCCTTCTCGAGCTCCTTCTCGCAGCGCGTGAACGCGTGCTGCGCGCCGTCCATCGCGGCCCAGAAGCGCTCGTTGACCTTGTCGTCCTCGGTGACCGGGGTCCCCCAGGCGAGGTCGTCGAGATCGATCTCCTCGAGGAAGTCGGCCGCGTACTTGCGGCCCTTCTTCGCGAGCGGATCGCCCGTCGAGGCGCTCTTGAGCACGTTGACGAAGAGGCCGTCGAGGATCTCGCGGATCGTCGCCAGACGCACATCGGCGACGCGCTCGCGTTCCTTCTTGGACTCGCGGCGCAGCTTCTCGATCTTCTTCTTCTCCTGCTGCTTGGTGGTCTCGTCCTTCTCGCGGCGCGAGAACACCTTGATGTCGATGACGATGCCGTCCATGCCGGGCGGGGCCTTGAGCGACGCGTCGCGCACGTCGCCGGCCTTGTCGCCGAAGATCGCCTTGAGCAGGCGCTCCTCGGGGCTCAGCTCCTGCTCCCCCTTGGGCGTGACCTTGCCCACGAGGATGTCCCCCTGACGCACGCGGGCGCCGATGCGGACGATGCCCTCCTCGTCGAGGTTCTTGACCGCCTCCTCGGAGACGTTGGGGATCTCGCGCGTGATCTCCTCGACCCCGCGCTTGGTGTCGCGCACCTGGAGCTCGAACTCCTCGATGTGGATCGAGGTGAAGACGTCCGTCTGGATGAGATGCTCGCTCACCAGGATGGCGTCCTCGTAGTTGTAGCCGCCCCACGGCATGAAAGCCGCGAGCACGTTGCGTCCCAGCGCCAGCTCACCTTCGCGGGTGGCCGGACCGTCGGCGATGACCTGGCCCTTCTTGACCCGCATCCCCTCGGTGACGACGGGACGCTGGTTCAGGCAGGTGTCCTGGTTGGACCGGCGGAACTTGGTGAGCCGGTAGAGGTCGAGGTTCTGGTGCTCGCTGTAGTCCACGGGCGGCTCGTTCTCGTCGCGCTCGTAGCGCACGGCGATCATCTCGCCCGAGACGAACTCGACCACGCCCTTGCGCCGCGCCAGCACCAGCGCGCCGGAGTCCTGCGCCACCTTGTCCTCGAGACCGGTGCCGACGAGCGGCGCCTCGGTCACGAGCAGCGGCACGGCCTGACGCTGCATGTTGGAGCCCATCAGCGCGCGGTTGGCGTCGTCGTGCTCGAGGAACGGGATCAGCGCCGCCGCCGGAGAGACCAGCTGGATCGGCGAGACGTCCATGTACTCGACCTCGTCCTGGTCGACCGTGGGGTACTCACCGCGGAACCGCACGGTGAGCATGTCCTCGTCGAGGCGGCCCGAACCCTTGTCGAACGGCGTGTTGGCCGGCGCGATGCGCGCGCGGTCCTCGACGTCGGCGGCGAGGAACTCGGGACGCTTGCGGTCGACCTGGCCCTTCTGGACGCGGAAGTACGGCGTCTCGAGGAAGCCGAACTCGTTGACCTTGGCGTACGTGGACAGCGACGAGATCAGCCCGATGTTGGGACCTTCGGGCGTCTCGATCGGGCACACGCGGCCGTAGTGCGTGTAGTGCACGTCACGCACCTCGAAGCCGGCGCGATCGCGCGTGAGGCCGCCCGGTCCGAGGGCCGACAGACGGCGCTTGTTGGTCAGCTCCGCCAACGGATTGGTCTGGTCCATGAACTGCGACAGCTGGCTGGACCCGAAGAAGCTCTGGATCACGGCCGAGATGGTGCGCGAGTTCACGAGATCCGTGGGCGTGATCTGCTCCTGGTCCTGCAGCGACATGCGCTCGCGGATGATGCGGGCCATGCGCGCCAGGCCGATGTTGAACTGGTTCGCCAGCAGCTCGCCCACCGAGCGCACCCGGCGGTTGCCGAGGTGGTCGATGTCGTCCGTGATCGCCGGCTCCTCGCCACGGTCGGTGACCAGTGCGCCACCCGTGCGCAGCAGCAGCAGGTACTTGACGATGACGATGAAGTCCTCGCGGCAGAGCGTGGTGTGCTCCAGCCCGGGGATGCCGAGGCCGAGCCGCTTGCGGAAGTCGCGGTCGGGCAGCAGCGCATCGTGCGGCAGCTTCTGGTTGAGCTTGTAGCGGCCCACGCGCGCGAGGTCGTAGCGCTTGGGGTTGAAGAACAGCTTGTTCAGGATCTCGCGTGCGGAGTCGGCGCGCGGCGGCTCGCCCGGACGCAGCAGGTTGTAGATGCGGTGCAGCGCGTCTTCCTGCGTCTTGGTCTGGTCCTTGCGAAGCGTGTTGCGCACGACGTCTGCGTCGTCCTGGTGCGGGATCACGAACACCTGCAGCGAGGCGAGGCCGCCCTTCTTGAGCATCTCGACCTTCTCGGCCGTGATCTCCTCGTTGGCCTCGAGCAGGATCTCGCCCGTGGACTCGTCCATCAGGTCCTGGGCGCACACACGACCGAGCGCGGTCTCGGACTTCTTGCCGCGCACGTCGATCGTCTCCTCTTCATAGAACAGGCGCAGGATCTCGCCGTCGGCCACGAAGCCGAGGGCGCGCAGCAGGACCGTGACCGGCAGCTTGCGCTTGCGGTCGATGTGCACATACATGATGTCGTTGACATCGAGGCTGAACTCCACCCACGAGCCGCGGTACGGGATGATGCGGGCGGTGTAGAGCTGCTTGCCATTGGGATGCGTCAGTTCATCGAAGAACACACCGGGCGACCGGTGGAGCTGCGACACGATCACGCGCTCCGCACCGTTGATGATGAACGTGCCGCTCTCGGTGATCAGCGGCAGTTCGCCCAGGTACACTTCCTGCTCGATCACGTCCTTGTCGCGCTTGACGCCATCGACCTCCTCGCGGGAGATCAGGCGCAGGCGCGCCTTGAGGGGCGCCGAGAACGACAGGTCGCGCTCGATGCACTCCTCCATCGAGTACTTGGGATCGCCGATCTCGTAGGCGACGTACTCGAGCGAGAACAGTCCGCGGGTGTCCTCGATCGGGAACACGCCGTGGAACACCTCCTGCAGGCCTTCCATGCGGCGGCGGATCGGGTCCGCCTCCATCTGCAGGAAGTCGCGGAAGCTCTTGAGCTGGACTTCGAGCAGATTGGGGATCTCGAGATCCCAGTCCTGGTCGATCTTGGTGAAGCTCTTGCGCTCCTTGCGGCGTGCTGTCTTCAAAGCCTTTCCGCCTTTCTACCGGCGCGCTCACGGCTGATGCGCGCCCGGCCTGCGTGGGCTCTTGCGTGTCCTCGCGGTCGCCAGACGAGATGGTCGCGAGCCGCTTCGGTCACGGGGGTCACCGCGGCTGCGGGCCCCGCCGCTCTGCAAGGGACCGCCGACGAGCGGTCCCGGAGATCCGTTCCGGCCTCCGACGCCGCGACCCCGGGGCCCTCGTGGGGACCCGGGTTCGCGACGACGATGAGGTCAGGAGACGGATCGGATCACTTGATCTCGACGCTCGCGCCCTGCTCCTCGAGCGCGGCCTTCATCTTGGCCGCGTCGTCCTTGCTCACGCCTTCCTTCAGCGTCTTGGGGGCGCCGTCCACCAGGTCCTTCGCCTCCTTGAGGCCCAGACCCGTCAGCTCGCGGACGACCTTGATGACCTGGATCTTCTTGTCACCCGAGCCCGTCAGCACCACCGTGAACTCCGTCTTCTCCTCGGCCGCGGCCGCGCCGCCACCCGCACCGCCGCCCATCGGCATCGCCATCATGGGAGCCGCCGCGGTGACACCGAACTTGTCCTCGAACTTCGTCTTCAGCTCCGAGAGCTCGAGCACCGTCATGTTGCCGATGAGGTCGAGCACCTGATCGATCGTGGTCGACATGGTGATGATTCTCCTTCTGCGTTCGCCGTTCCCGGCGGGGTAGGGACATCGAGGGCGGGCCCGTGGGCCCGGGAAGTCAGGGTCAGGAAGTCTTGGATCGCTCGCGCTGCAGGGCATCCGCCATGTTGGCCGGCGTGGCGAGTGCGGCGTTGACGGCCGCCAGGAACTGGGTCATCGGTGCGATGAGTGTGCCCAGCACCTGCGACAGCAGCACTTCGCGACTCGGCAACGAGGCCAGGGCCTTGATCGCCTTGTCGTCGAACAACTTGCCGTCGACGATGGCCGCCTTGATGCGCGGCCGTTCGTGCTCCTTGGCGAAGTCCGACAGGACCTTGGCCGGAGCCGTCTCGCTCTTGGGGCTGAACACCACGCCGGTCGGACCGACGAGGTGGTCATCCAACGCCGTGATGCCATGGCTGTTGAAGGCACGCTTGAGCAGCGTGTTCTTGATGACGTGGAACTGGATCCCCTGCTCGCGGCAGAGCTTGCGGAGGAGCGACAGCTTCTCCACCGTCATGCCGCTGAAGTCCGCGAGGTAGATCCCCGTCACACCATCGAGACGCGTCTGAGCGGCCTGGATGATCTGCTCCTTCTGTGGGGTCGGCATCGGGCGCTCCTCCTAGCCCAGGTCGGCCGTGACGGCCGTCGGGTCGAGGGTGATGCCCGGACCCATCGTGGAGCTGATGGTCAGGCTCTTCATGTACGTGCCCTTGGCGCCCGTCGGCTTGGAGCGCATCAGTTCACGCAGGAAGGCACGCGCGTTGTCGAGGAGCTTGTCCTCGCTGAACGACGCCTTGCCGACCGGTGCGTGGATGTTGGCGCCCTTGTCGACGCGGAACTCGATCTTGCCGGCCTTGAGCTCGTTGACCGCCTTCGCGACGTCGAAGGTGACCGTGCCGCTCTTGGGGTTCGGCATGAGCCCGCGCGGGCCGAGCACTCGGCCCAGCTTGCCCACCTCGCCCATCATGTCGGGCGTGGCGACGATCGCGTCGATGTCGAGCCAGCCATCCTGGATCTTCTTGACGTAGTCCTCGGCGCCCGCGTGGTCGGCTCCGGCGGCCTGGGCCTCCTTCACCTTGTCCCCCTTGGCGAGCACCAGCACGCGCAGGCTCTTGCCCGTGCCGTGCGGCAGTACGACCGTGCCGCGGACCAACTGGTCCGAGTGGCGCGGATCGACTCCGAGGTGCGACGAGATCACGATCGTCTCGTCGAACTTCGCGCGCGCGGTCTGCTTCACGAGCTTGACGGCGTCCGCCAACTGCCGGACGACACCCGCCTGACTCGCGACCTCCGACGCGGCGCGATAGCGCTTCCCGTACTTCGGCATGCACCCTCCCGTGGTCCTGACGTGGCGGGTCGGCCGCCACTCCCACGCGTGTGAACCCCCGCTGCGAACCAGCGGAGCGGAACTAGCTGTTCTCTTCCTCGACCGCCTCGAGCTCCTCGGCGGTGGCGAAGCCCTTCGACACGACCCAGTCGAGCGTCTCGAACAGGTCGTTGATCTTGGCGTCCGGTGCCTTCTCGACCAACGCGCGCACGACGTCGTAGATCTCGCGCGGGGTCTTGCCTCGGAGCGCCTGCTCCGCCGATTCCATGTCCATCCGGACCATCGCGGTTCCTTCCTCCCGGCGCCGGGTCGCCCCGGTGCCCGGCTCGGACCTCACCGGCGTCCCGCGCCGACTCGGTCCTCACCTTCGTGTGCAGGCAGACCAGCGGCCTGCGCGCGCTCGCCTAGTCGGCGATCTCGATGCCCATGCTCCGAGCCGTGCCCATCACCATGCGCTCGGCCGCCTCGACCGAGGCCGAGTTGAGATCCGGCGCCTTGAGCGTCGCGATCTCACGCACCTGCGCCTTCGACACCTTGCCCACCTTGGTGCGGTTGGGCACGCCCGAGGCCTTCTCGAGGCCCGCGGCCTTCTTGAGCAGGATGGCCGCCGGCGGCGTCTTGGTGATGAACGTGAACGAACGGTCGTTGTAGACCGTGATGACGACCGGGATCACCAGGCCGCGCTGGGCCTCGGTGCGGGCGTTGAACTGCTTGCAGAACTCCATGATGTTGATGCCGTGCTGGCCGAGGGCGGGGCCCACCGGCGGTGCGGGCGTGGCGACGCCGGCGTTGCACTGCAGCTTCACCAGGGCTGTGATCGGCTTTGCCATATCGCTCTCCTCGCGGCCGGCGCGTCCGGCCAGCCGTTCAGACGGGCTGGACCTGCAGGAAGTCCAGCTCCACAGGCGTGGCACGGCCGAAGATGCTGACCATGACCTTGACCTTGCCACGCTCGTTGTTCACTTCATCCACGACACCCGTGAACGCGCTGAACGGGCCATCGGTGATGCGCACATGCTCGCCGACCGTGAACGTGACCTCGGGCGCCGCCTTGGGCCGGCCCACGTCGGACTGGCCGAGCAGGCGCTTGACCTCGTTCTCCTTGAGCGGCGTCTCCCGCGTGCCGGAGCCCACGAATCGCGTCACTCCCGGCACGTTCTGCACGAGCGACCGGGTCTCTGCATTGAGATCCATCTCGACCATCACGTAGGACGGGAACGTCTTCTTGCGCGTCGTCTTGCGCTTGCCGTCCTTCATCTCGACCACGTCCTCGGTCATCACCATGATCTGCCCGAAGGCATCCTGGAGACCGGCCGTGGAGATGGCCTTCTCGAGATTGGTCTTCACCTTGTTCTCGTGACCCGAGTAGGTGTGGATCACGTACCACTTCATGTCGCTCATGCGCGCTTTCGTGGAGAGGTCGCCGGTGTCGGCGCCACGCGACGGATCTTCGGTGGGGTTCACGAGAAGATGAGCCGCACGACCAGGTCGAGGATCCGGTCCACGATCCCGATGAAGCCCGCCACGAGGAGACAGGTCACGATCACCACGATGGTGGAATCGCGCAGCTCCTCACGGGTCGGCCAGCTGACCTTGGCCGACTCGGCGCGGACGTCCTTGAGGTACTCGCGGAACTGCTCCATGGCTGACATGCATTCACCTTCTGGCCCCGAGGGGCCGTTCCGTGGATCGTGAGCCGAGTGGCCCGATCCGCGGCAGGATGGCACGCCCGGAGAGACTCGAACCCCCAACCCCCCGTTTTGGAGACCGGTGCGCGACCACTC